>JBMYWE010000016.1:3809-14684 GCA_049607125.1 Granulosicoccaceae bacterium
ACCAAGCTAATATACTGATCAGAATCAGTATCAACAGAAGAAATGAGGTGCTCGGCATGGCTTAATCCAAAGTTCGATACAACGCGTCTGATCTTTGACCATATTGGCGAACATACAGTTTTTCAAGCCCGCGAGGAAATCGCCAGTCGCCCTGCCACGCTGTCCGATGATATTACCAAATGAAAAACGCGTCGTGCCGCGTATTCGCCCACACTGCCTGTGCAATGTGCTCAGTATAAAGCTAGGGGGGCAATAGTCTCATCAATAGAAAATACTTGCTACTCGGCTACCGCTAGTTATCTACTGAGAGCTAATGACCGTCTCCAACTCTGCGCTCATTCCCTCTTTTGAAATGCCCAGTGGCTTTAGCCATCAACAGCTGTGCTTGGCGAAAATCAGCCGCCTCGACTTTAAGCAAAAACTTGGCTCCATCGCGCGCAGAGAGTTTGCTTACGACTCTCCCCTTGTAAGCTATTTGCACTGCCCCACTTTTAGAAGCTTGGTAGCTAAATGGCTGATCTTTGCTTAAGTCTTTTAACGACATAGTATTCTCATCGCGAGTACGTCGAATGTCGTCGCACAGATAAAAATAAACTTGCCAAGCTCTCTCGCCTGCCAGAACTAGGCTGAAAACCACACCTTGTCGATACTCTTACTTTAACCCCGACTCTATTACCAACACCTTTCGGTAGGTTCATTCCCCTCATTTTTAGTCCACCCACCACTGCCCGAAAGCTAATGTGTGGTGTTTTGCAAAGAGTCAACAAACGCTCGGAGATCTTGCGGAAGACCATCAAATACACGAGTGCCTGCTAAAATCGAGTTGTCCCATTCGGCCTTGGAGTCGCAACACAAGTGCGCAACCACCCGCGTCTGCGCGGAGGCCAAAAGACCCGCTGGAATCCACATCAGCGCGTGATCGGCTGACAATGGATTTGGGACGGGTGAGCCACACTCGCTGCAAAAATGGGAGCTCATGCCCTCTGGTTGCTGCCACTTCTTTACAAGCTGCAGGCCTGCCAGCCATGCAAAATGTTCTGTGGGAACAATAGTGGCAGCGTTGGACGCCGCACCTGTTTGCCGCCGACAAAGAGAGCAATGGCACTGGTAGAGATAGGGCAGCACCCCACTGATAGTAAACTGCACTCCCCCGCAGAGACACGCACCTTTTGTCAATTCACACCCCCGATGGCTCTGCTTGTCACAAGTAAAACGAACAAGCTTCGATTTAGGCTACAACAAATTTTCTGCTGCTTGTTTAAGCTCTGCTGCTATCTCGGCATTGCTTAACTGGTTTGTCTGCATGTCAAAGTTTTCATAAAAACTAGGCACAGATATGGCTCCTTTCACTATCGCACCGAAGTGCGGCATGGAATTGCTAGCAAAGCCGAGAACGCTCTTGCCCCCGCCCTTCCCCGGCGAGGTAGCCAGCAATAAAACAGGTTTATCGGTGAACAGTTTGTGGTTTAAGCGAGTCGCCCAATCAAAAGTATTTTTATAGGCAGCACTAAAAACACCGTTGTGCTCGGCAAAAGAGATAACGATTCCGTCGGCCGCAGTGATGCGATCGAGAAATGCCTGCGCCTCAGCTGGCACCCCACTAGCTTCCTCGCGGTCCGAGCTGTAAAGTGGCATTTCAAAGTCGTTGAGATCCAGCAAATCAAGCTCTGAATTAGGCACCAACGAGGCGGTAAACGCCGCCAACTTTTGGTTGATTGATTTAGAGCTTGTGCTTGCGCCGAAGGCCAAAATTTTCATGGATAACCCTTAAGTCATATCAGAAATTAAAAAATCGAATTTAAACGAACACTTAACCTGGATATTTCATCACGGGCGCGAGCCTGTGATGAAATATCGGGGTTAACCCAGCGCCAACAACTCGTCTAGCCTCTGACTGATGAGACGTAAATGCGCAGGTTCACACAACCGATGATCACCGCCTTTTATCAATTCAAGACGAGCGTCCTCGCCGTGCCATTGTTCAATCATCTGCAACGATTGATGCCAAGGAACATCGAAATCAGCTAAACCGTGCAATGCACGCAGCGGAAAATCCAAGGCGATAGGCTGCGAGAGTATTAGATGCTGACGGCCGTCTTCGATGAGTTGATAAGTTATCGGATACGGGCTGCCGTCATCGTATTCAGAGGGTCGATGCCAGGCTTCTCCTCGCTGCAATTTGGCTTGTATTTCCTCTGGCAGCCGCTCCCAGATCAAGCGTTCGGTGAAGTCAGGTGCAGCGGCGATGGTGAGCATACCGGATACCAAGTCTTGCAGTCGCGAGGCAAGCAGCAACGACACCCACGCCCCCATGCTGGACCCCACCAACACCCAGTGCCGTCCTTGTCCCAATTGACGCAAGGCATCGACGGCATCTTGCAACCAGTCACTGATATTGCCGTGGGCGAAGTCTCCCTCGGAATCTCCATGCCCACTGTAGTCCAGTGTCAAAAACGGTGTCTCGCGCTGACGGCATAGCTCAGCCAAAAACAAGGCTTTTGTACCCAACCTGTTAGATTTAAAACCCGGTAGAAACATAACGCCAGGGCCAGTGCCCTCATTGAATTCGCAGATCAGCCTCTGCCCGCGCGCATTTTCAATCTCTGTGGCCATCACACACCTCGCAACAACAATTTTTGAATCCAAGCGACTCGAATCAAAGGATCAATCCAGCGGTATAACCGGCCACTGATAAACAGGGATTTACCAGCCCCTGACGCTTGTAAAGCTTCACGCACCACCGTCTCCGCTTCGTACCACAACCACGCTGGCGTGTTGCTCTTCATGGCTTGCAGCTCGAGGGAATCGTGAAACGAGGTGTGAGTGAAGCCTGGGCAAAGCGCCATAACGGACACGCCAGAGCCAGACACTTCACGCGCCAAACCCTGGGACAAGGCAATGGCGAAGGCCTTACTGGGTCCGTAATGGCTATCGCGCGCTTCAGCAAATCGCCCCACTACCGATGCGACATTAATGACGCGTCCACATCTGCGTGTCTGCATCGGCGGGATAGCGTAATGACAAAGTTCGGCCATAGATTGCGTCATCAGGCGGAGCTGGGCCCGGTGCTCCGCCCATTCCCCATTCAAGAGTTTTCCTCCCGCCGAGCCAGCGTTGTTGACCAACAGCTCCACCTCCAACTGCTCGCAGACGACAAACTGCCAGAGTTTGTGTGCTCCATCTTCAAGCGAGAGATCTACGGCGAATGTTCGCACATCAATATTGCTTTGTACGCGCAGTTTTAGGGCGAGTGACGCTAGCTTCTCGCTGCTCCTCGAACAGAGCAGCAGGTTCCACCCTTGCGCCCCCAGTTGTCTGGCAAACTCTTTGCCCAGGCCGGCAGAGGCCCCCGTGATAAGTGCAAACGGCTTGGAGTTATTCACTTTCTGGCGGCTTGCCAATCAAACGTTCAATACCCCAGTAGCCGCCAATGATTAAACCCAACACCGAACAAAACACAGCGGCATCTCCCAAATTAGCGCGAAGTGGCCGCCACAGGAGCACGATCAATACCGCCAATGCAATAAACAGCAGCTGGCGCTTGCGCGCATAAATCATTCTCTTCCCTCTGCAATAACGTAGGCAATAACCGTGTCGCCCTCGTCAGTTATACTGAGATGCCAACGGGTAATACCTCGAGCGCTCGCCTCTTGCGCCGCGCGACCCACTACTCGCAAGTGTGGCTTGCCGTATTGGTCGGGCTCGATAACAAAGTCTTGCATCGCCACGCCCTCTCGAATTGCCGTGCCCAAGGCCTTGGCAGCGGCCTCTTTGGCGGCGAATCGCTTGGTTAAAAAATGTGTGGGGGACGACGCCCTCCGCCAGGCCGCTCGCTCATCGGGATGAAGAATACGATGGGCAAAGCGTTCGGGGAATTTATCAGCCACTCGCTCAATGCGCGACACCAGCGCCATGTCCACCCCAGTGCCGATAATCACAGGCCAGCGCGCGCCTCGATCATCAGCCGCTTCATCTCGCGCACGCTGGTGGGCAAGCCTTCAAACAAGGCGGTGGCCATCAGCGCATGACCGATATTGAGCTCATGCATTTGCGGGATAGCCGCAATAGGCTTGACGTTGTGAACAGTCAGGCCGTGCCCAGCGTTGACGATCAAGCCCATAGCCGCACCCTGCTCGGCGGCCGCGCGCAAGCGCTCGAGTTCGGCGTTGCGCTCGGGGCCGTCAGCTGCTTCGGCGTAGGTGCCGGTGTGGAGTTCGACCACTGGAGCGCCGATCCGCACTGCGGCCTCAAGCTGCTTGAGCTCAGGATCGATAAACAGCGACACCCGCGCACCTGCATCTGACAGCACCGCGCAATAGTCCGTCAGTTGGTTTTGTTGGCCATAGGCGTCCAGTCCGCCCTCGGTGGTCAGCTCTTCTCGCTTCTCAGGCACTAGGCAGATATCAGCGGGTTTCACTTCGAGCGCAATCTGTTGCATCTCAACGGTGGCGGCCATCTCGAGATTGAGCTTGCTCTGCGCCAACTCGGCATAGAGGCGCACGTCGCGGTCTTGGATATGGCGTCGATCCTCGCGCAGGTGCATGGTGATGCCATCGGCGCCCGCACGCTCGGCTTCAAGAGCGGCGTGTACCGGACATGGGTAAGCGCTGCCACGCGCCTGACGAATTGTGGCGACGTGATCCACGTTGACGCCGAGATAGAGAGGCTTATTCATGCTTTATTCCTGTTCAGTGCCGTTGCCGCTCGCCCGCAAGCGAACCCTTAGCCGTCGGAAGGTGTCATCGGGCACGCTATCACTGGCCACGGGTATGCGCCAGCTGGTGCCCGTGTCCTCTTCAAAGTGAAGAATCACAATATGAGGGTTATTGAAGGTGGAGGGCAGCAAGCGTGCGTTGTCTAGTTTGTTGCGCCAGACAGTGCCCTGCCAGAGTCCGTCCTCTCGCCACACCAAACGCGCGGGACGGCGCACCCAAAACTGCGCCGACAGCAACGACACCAGAGTGGCTGCTAGTCCCAGTGCTACCGCCCCGTGACTCACACCCGAGAGAAACAACGCTGCCACCACCAGACCATGCACAGCGGCGATCGCCGCACGCAGCCAAGTGGAGGGGCGAAGATCAAGCTGTAACGGCACGGCGTATTGTTTGAAGGACACGTTCCATCTGCTCATCTGGGGCGTCAATTTTACCCATCACCATGTTCATTAGCTCGGGATCTTGGGTGTCCATTAGACGTAAAAAAGCGGCTTGATCTTCTTCGCTGGCCTGCGAATAAAACTTTTCTAAGTACGCGGTCATGGCCACGTCCAATTCTTTCATACCACGCCGACAACGCCAGCGCAGACGAGACATCTCGCTCATGTCACAAAATCCTATTGAACAAAGCAATAGTTTATAGAAATGCGCCGAGCTTGGCAGCGTTAATGGCGAAAACCGACGAATTGTGAGCCTATCTATGCATGTCGTCAGATAGGGGCCGATAACGGGGGAAATAGGCAAAAAACCTTCATTTCGACCACCTTTGAGTATCAAAAGCAAAGGGAAAAAGGTACAACGAACAAAGTAATGACATGAACCGCGAAGCCGACGACAGCCAACAATTCGAGACAAGCCTGCCTGTCGGATCTTCGCGCAACCGAGGTCAGAGCCAGGAGGAGCGACAGAGGGTGGTTCAGCAGAGCCATTCCCTCGCAGACAGCGAGCCTCCCGATCTATCGGGCTTTCTGTCCCTGCGTTGGAAAATCCTTTCCATCGCGATGATCAGCTCATTTGCTCTAATGCTGTACCTCGCGGCAATGGTCAACGAGACAAAAACCAGCGCGAGCATGGTCGAGGAAATATTTTCGCAACACTACCCAGCCGGTGTGCTCGTGCAATCTACCGAGCACTCCTTGGCACTAATTCACCGTGAATTGGAAGATGCAGTCATCACCGGTGACGAAGACGCGCTACAACAAACCATACCCATGGCGGCGCAAGTGCGGAAGAGTCTGAGAAAAGCCGCGAGTATAAGCCCAATAGAGCGTGTAGCTATTCATCAAAGTCTAGAAGCGTTCGAACTTTACTACCTAGAGGCCTCTGAGCTTGCAAAACAAATGCTTTCCGCTCCAGCTTGGACTCAAGAACACGCGCGTCAGGGAGAACGAAGCAATAAGAATTACAGGCGCGTGCGGGATTTAATCCATACGCTCAAGCAAAACAGAAACGACACCCTCGTGAACGCAGTACAAAGTGCCTCTGAACGCGCAGAATGGGTTTTGCTCATCGGTACGTGGGCCAGCTTATGCACTGCCGCAGTGGTGCTTTTACTCGCTTTAGTTATCGCCAAGAGCATTTTAAAGCGCCTGCACCGCATGGTGGATACCCTGCGCCAAATTGCTCAAGCACACGAGGGAATGTCTGCACGTATTGAACTTGACGGGCAAGACGAAATGACCGAGCTGGCGTATTGGTTCAACGCATTCATCGGCAAACTCGAGCGAGTTAGCCGAGAATCCACCGAAGAAATCACCCGTATTGCCTACACCGATACACTCTCAGGGCTACCCAATAGGCGCCACCTTATCGACGCCGTCGAAACGGCGATTAAAAAAAATCCCGAGCAGGCACTAGCGGTCATGTTTCTCGACTTGGACAATTTTAAACCAATCAACGACCAACTCGGTCACGAGGCCGGTGACGAGCTAATTCGACAAGCGGCGAATCGACTCAACACAGTTGTCCAATACACCAATGGCACTAGCGACGACGTTAACGAAACAAACGCAATGGTGGGCAGGCTCGGCGGCGACGAGTTCATGGTGCTGCTGCCTCGGGCCGACGACCGCCAATACCTGGAGGCACTGGCGCACGAACTACGAGAGACCTTGCTGCAATCCTTCAATTTGCACGGTTCAGTCGCCTCAATCGGTGTGAGCACCGGCATTGCTTTGTACCCACAGGACGCACAGAACAAACAACGCCTGATCGACTGTGCGGACATGGCCATGTACGAAGCTAAAAATGCAGGCAAAAACACCTATCGTTTTTTTCACACGGCAATGGCCGAATCACTTGCGCATGACAACCGGCTCGAACAAGCGCTAAAGAGCAGCCTGCAAAACAACGAACTCGCCCTGCACTTTCAAGCGAAATTTGACCTCGAGCAACAACGTTACCTAGGTGCCGAAGCACTGTTGCGCTGGAAAAACCCTGAATTTGGCACCCTTTCCCCTCTACAATTTGTTGATTTGGCTGAAAAATGCCAAGTCATGCATGCCATAGACGATTGGGTGCTTGAAGAGTCCTGCCGGCATCTGGCTGATTGGATAGAACGCGGTCTCAGCCCCGGTCGAATCGCGATCAATATGTCCGCCAAACAAATACAACGCACCGACCTACTTCAAAGCCTGCTTCCCACTATCAACCGCTATCGCATTCCCGGAGACTATTTGACCTTTGAAATCACCGAGACCTCGGTGATGGACCATCTCGACGTGGCGATCAAAAACGTCCTAGAGATGCGCGAACACAACATGCACGTCTGTATGGACGACTTCGGGGCTGGGCACTCGTCGTTGAGCCTATTGGCCAACTGCAGCCTCGACGCAGTCAAGATTGACCAATCTCTGGTTGGGTGCATGGTTGACAGCAGTCGCCACCAACGCATCGTTTGCGCCATAATCAACCTAGCCAACACCCTCAATATCGACTGTATCGCAGAAGGCATTGAAAACGAGCAGCAATTAAACCTACTCAAACAATTTAATTGTAAGAAGGGTCAGGGCTATCTGCTGGCAGTTCCGTGCGATGCGGGGGTTCTCGAGTTTTATATGCACAATAACTTGGCTGATCGAACCTTTGGAACTTAACCATAGGATCATTGCAACGGCGGTGGCATTAGCAATCAGGCCGTGTGAAAAAGGTCTTAATTTGGTATATCTGCTACATAAGTTCCATTGCGCTTCGCGTTAACAACGCTCATTCCTAGGCGCTTTTAAATTATTGAGCGCTACTGACAATCCTTTCGAATCTTGTCTAAGGCCAGTGCTATTGGCGAAGATCTAAATAGCACACTAGACTAACCCTTAGCACGCCCGATCCCACAAAGCACTCAACACCAAGTACGCATTGAAGCACACATACACTACAAGCCCTGCTCTACTCCCTTCCCGAATGTAGATAGTGCTCTTAGCGAGCGTAGACATCGACGCTACTCCCACTTAACGCCTGCAAACATTTAGACACTAAATCAATTCCAATTTGGCGCTCTACTTGCACGTCTGTTCTATCGGCATGAAATACCCAGTAAAACTGGACTATGAAAAGAATTTCCAACTATCTATTACTTGGCTTGTTGACTGTCCCCATATGCACACAGGCGAATTGGACTTTTGACTGGAACGGCTATGGCACGATTGGCGTCACTCAGTTTAAAAACTACGATGCTATCAATGCCGACTCACGTCTGCCCTATGGAGATTTCTACTCTTCCACCTCAGAAAAACCCGATACCAAGTTTTCACTGCAAGGGTCTGCGCATTTTAGCGAAAACATATCGGCCTCTATGCAGCTCATTTCACATGCCAAGTATGACTATGAGCCTGAAGTCGAGTGGGCCTACCTTCGACTCCAGCCAACTGAAAACTTAACCCTTAGAGCCGGCCGCATTCGGCGACACGCCTACCTACAATCCGACAACTACGACATTGGATACTCGTATGTTTGGGTACGACCACCCACTACTGCCTACCTCAGCATTGGGCCCATATACCGCGCTCTCGAAGCTGTGGATTTGTACTACCAAGGCAGCAATAGTCAGTTTGACTACTCGGCACAACTGTATGTAGGTCAAGCCGATGATTCAGCTGAAATGTTTGGCGTTAAATCTGACTACGAAGAGCACCGCGCTTCCGGCTTAACTTTGGCATTTGAGGCCGAAGGCACTGAATTGCAACTTAGTCACCATCGATCAAATTTCGACCTAGAGTACCCCGAAGCCGATGAAGTCAGAACCGCGCTACTCGCCCTTGGGTTTGCGGATATTGCCGACAACTACGATTTCACAGACAGAGATGCGCGAGTCTACGGTTTGGGGTTCAGCAAAAAATTTAATACATGGGATCTCGCGGCAGAGTTTGTCCATTCAGATTTTGACGAGGCACAAATCCCTACTTTCGATGGCTGGTATTTCACCGCCACCAAACACATAGACAACCTTTCGCTGTACGCGGGCTATGGCTTTCAAAGTACGGAGGTCTCTAGAAAACTAGAAAACGATATACGAGCTGAAGCTGAGAGCGCCTTGGCAACAGGCACACTGCAAGGGCTATTTACATCTTCGGCACTGCAAGCGATAGAAGAGGCGATCCGCACCGAAATAAACCGGCAGTTGATTGAGCGCAGCAGTGTGCAAGTAGGGCTGCGTTATGACTTCAAGGAGTTTGCAGCCTTCAAGCTTGAGTACGAAAACCTGAAAGACCGATTAAATAACAAAAGTGGCAGCTTATATAGCGTTTCACTTGACTTTGTATTTTGAGAATGAAAGCCATGACTAAACTAGTATTTTCGGCGATTCCTCTGCTTGCTACACTCGCTTTGTTCTCAACACCTGTTCAGGCGGAAACTCTTGCCATCGTCGCGCATCCGTCGCTGCAACACACACTCAGCGAGGACGATATCCGCCGGATATATCTTGGCAAACTGAGCCGTTTGCCCAATGGTAGTCGAGCGACTCCGCTTATGATCAGGCAGCCAGACGCCGCACATTCTGAGTTTGCCAGAACGGTGCTCAATCGCTCTCCCAAGCAGCTCAACTCCTACTGGGCTAAGCGGCTTTTTACAGGCAAGAGCAAGCCACCAGTGCCCGTACAAAACCTCGAAGAAATGAAAGCGATGGTTGCCAAAAACAAAGGCTACATCGGCTATTTGTTGCTCTCAGACACCGACGAATCAGTGAAAACTGTGTTTGTCGCGGCCGCTTCACCCTCTTGATGTAATAGACTAATCGTAGCTTTATTAGCCCCTCAACTAGGGTGTTTTCTCATTGCCGCAAGACAACGCATCGAATTGACCCTCTAGGGACACTCGAAGAAGCGCTGATACGGAGCGCGCAGTTTGTTTTTACAGCTCACTGCGGCAGCGCATCCCGAACAAACTCTCAGGGAAATCAATTAAAAAGCGAAAATTCGTGTGAATGGCCACCATTCGGATTAATAGCGTTCAACGCAAAAACGCCAAGGTGCTGACTTGGCGTTTTATTGACGGCGCGTGATTGGGAATACCTAGACAACTACGTCTGGAGACTCAACATGGCTGAAATGAGACTGCGTGATCAACCAGGGGTGTTCAAATACCATATCAGCAGCCTTGGAAGCGCCAACCAATCGCTCAGCTGCGCGGTAACCCGCCTCGATGCCTGGCGGGCGGTATTCGGTATTGTGCGCATCGGAGGCAATCACGTAGATCAAGCCGTCTTTGGCGAACTTCTCGGCTGATCGATTGGAATGGGGACCTGAGCCACCGTATAGACTCGCCGCAGTAACCTGAAACAAACAACCCAAATCTGCTAATTCATGCCCACGCTTGTGAAAGCGCATGATCTCGGCGTTTCGCTCGGGGTGCGCAATCAGCGGACGAACACCACGCGTCACCAGCCAACGAATTATATTTTTTGCCTCGATAGGCACGTGGGTATGCGGCAGCTCTAACAAAATGACTTTATTGCCTTCAAGCTCGCCGAGCCAGAGCATCTCGTCTCGTTCGACCAGCGGTATCATCTCTGGGCCCACCCGCACTTCAGCAGAGCAAGCCAGCTGAATTTGATCTCTCAAGTCACCCAGCTGACTTATTAGCTGATCAAAATGCGCTTTGATTTTCTTCGGAGAATTGGGATAGACACCCGGCGTGATGTGAGAGGTAGACATCATGAACGTAG
>JBMYWE010000017.1:0-14473 GCA_049607125.1 Granulosicoccaceae bacterium
ACCGTGAGGCCGGTGTAGAGGTGGTGGCAGATGTCGCCGCCCTCTACGCCACTGCCGACATTATCGCCCGCGTGCGCGCACCGTCACTCGACGAAGTCGCCGCCATGCCCGAAGGCAAGAAGCTGATCAGCTTCCTCAACCCCGCAGGCAACCCCGAACTGCTCGAGGCGCTCAAGGCCAAGAACATCTCTGCCATGGGCATGGAGATGGTTCCACGTATCTCGCGTGCACAAAAGATGGATGCCCTGTCCTCTATGGCTAACATCGCGGGCTACCGCGCGGTGATCGAAGCGGGCAATAACTTCGGACGTTTCTTCACGGGCCAGATAACCGCCGCCGGTAAAGTACCCCCTGCCAAGGTTTTGGTGGTGGGTGCAGGTGTTGCGGGCCTGGCGGCCATCGGCACGGCGCAGAGCTTGGGTGCAATTGTCCGCGCCTTTGATGTTCGCCCCGAGGTGGCCGAGCAGATTGAATCTATGGGGGCGTCGTTCGTCTTCTTGGATTTCGAAGAAGACGGTGCAGGTGACGGCGGTTATGCGGCGCCTTCCAGCCCTGAATTTCGCGAGAAGCAACTCGAGTGTTTTCGCGAGCAGGCCAAGGAAGTCGATATCGTCATCACCACCGCGCTGATCCCCAACCGCGAAGCACCCAAACTCTGGCTCGAAGACATGGTCTTGTCCATGAAGCCGGGTTCGGTGGTTGTCGATTTGGCGGCCGAAAAGGGCGGTAACTGCGACCTGACGGTGATGGACGAGATTGTCGAGTCGCCCAATGGCGTGCGCATTATCGGTTACACCGATTTCCCCAGCCGCATGGCAACCCAGGCGTCCAACTTATACGCCACCAATATTCGCCACATGATGGCGGATCTGACCCCCGAGAAGGACGGTCAGCCTGTTTGGGATATGGAAGACGACGTTATCCGCACCTCTACGGTGACGCACGAAGGCGAGATTACCTTCCCGCCGCCGCCGCTAAAAGTTGCGGCGCAGGCCAAAGCTGCGCCCAAGCCGGTGGAGAAGACGCCCGAAGAGATCAAAGAAGAAGAAATGGCGGCCTTCCGCGCCGCGGCTAAACAGCAAACCACTATGCTGGTCGGCGGCGGCCTGCTGATGTTGCTGATCGGTGCCTACGCACCCACCAGCTTTATGCAGCACTTCATTGTGTTCGTGCTCTCCTGCTTTATCGGTTTTCAGGTTATCTGGAACGTCAGCCACTCGCTGCACACGCCTTTGATGGCTGTCACCAACGCTATCTCCGGCATCGTGATCTTGGGTGCTCTGTTACAAGTCGGCTCCTCCAGCGGCCTTGTCACCATCCTCGCCGCGATCTCCGTTTTGATCGCCAGTATCAACATCGTCGGTGGCTTTATGGTCACGCGTCGCATGTTGGCCATGTTCCAGAAGAGCTGAGATAACCCATGAGCACAGGATTAGTTACAGCGGCGTACATTGCCGCAAGCGTTCTCTTTATACTCAGCCTCGGTGGTTTGAGTAACCAAGAAAAAGCCAAGCGCGCCGTTTGGTTTGGCATCGTCGGTATGGCCATCGCCGTGCTGGCAACCGTCGCCTCTGACAAGGTCACCGGCCTCGCTTGGATCATCCCCATGGTCGCCATCGGTGCGGTGATCGGCACCATCGTCGCCCAGCGCGTCGAGATGACCGGTATGCCACAGCTGGTGGCGGCGCTGCACAGCTTTGTTGGTTTGGCAGCAGTGTTCATCGGTATCAACTCCGAGCTGGTGCCACCTGAAGGTCTCAGCGCGGTGGAGAAAAACATCCACGCGGTCGAGATATTCCTCGGGGTGTTTATCGGTGCGATCACCTTCACCGGTTCCATTATTGCCTACGGCAAGCTGGCTGGCAGCATCGACGGCAAGGCACTCACGCTGCCCGGTCGCCACATGATCAACCTCGGCATGCTGGTCGCGTGTTTGATCCTCGGGGTGATGTTCTTCAACCACGCCGGACTGTGGACGCTGATCATCATGACACTGATCGCCTTTGTGATCGGTGCGCACCTAGTCATGGCCATCGGCGGTGCTGACATGCCGGTGGTTGTCTCCATGCTCAACAGCTACTCAGGCTGGGCTGCCGCTGCCACGGGCTTTATGCTCGGCAACGATCTGCTGATCGTCACCGGCGCATTGGTGGGCTCCTCGGGTGCGATCCTCTCTTACATCATGTGTAAGGCGATGAACCGCAATTTTATCTCCGTTATCCTCGGGGGCTTTGGCGGTACGGCTGGCCCTGCAATGGAGATTGATGGTGAGCAAGTTGCTATCGATGCCGGTGGTGTCAGTGCTGCACTAGAAGAGGCTGATAGCATCATCATTGTTCCGGGTTACGGCATGGCCGTAGCGCAGGCGCAGCAATCTATCTCCGAGCTCACGCGCCGTTTGCGCGCCAAGGGCAAGGAAGTGCGCTTTGCCATTCACCCCGTGGCCGGTCGTCTGCCTGGACACATGAATGTACTGCTGGCTGAGGCCAAGGTGCCCTACGATATCGTGCTGGAAATGGATGAGATCAACGATGACTTCCCCGACACCGACGTGGTAATGGTGGTGGGCTCTAACGACACCGTTAACCCCGGTGCGCAGGATGACCCCAACAGCCCCATCGCCGGTATGCCCGTGCTAGAAGTGTGGAAAGCGAAGCAAGTCTTCGTCTCCAAGCGTGGCTCAGGTGCTGGCTACTCGGGCGCCGAGAACCCGCTGTTCTTCAAGGACAACACCCGCATGTTTTACGGTGACGCCAAAGCGTCTCTGGATGCACTGTTGCAGCAGATCAGCTGAGGCAGTAAGGCGATAAGAACAGCGCGGCCCTGAGTGATTAGGGCTGCGCTTTTTTTTGGCCTTCAGTCGGCCGCGCGTTCAGATTCGCATCGGCATGGCATTGTAGTGGGGCTGACCCCTTGCATACTCAGTGCGCTAAACTCTTCAACATGCCAAACTATTACACGGCCATCGGCCTGCAAAACCCCAAAAGCCCTACCAACGTCGGCAGTGTGATGCGCGCGGCTGGTTGCTACAGCGTTGATGCGGTGTTTTATACGGGTACTCGATATGATCGCGCTGCCTCCTTCCAAACTGACACCCACCAGATTTCCTCGCGTATTCCTCTGCAATGTGTTGAAGACATGGTACTCGCCGTTCCAGAGCAAACTCGGATTGTCTGTGTGGAGCTAGTGCAAGGCGCCCAGCCTTTGCCGAGTTACGCGCACCCCGAGCGCGCGCTGTTTCTCTTTGGCCCAGAGGATGGATCACTCGACCAATCGATTGTCGATCGTGCAGACGACGTCGTGTATGTGCCCACAGAGATGTGCATGAATCTCGCAGCCTCGGTGAATGTGCTGCTTTACGACAGGTTGGCTAAGACTGGGCGTGGGGCGGATAGGGCGATAGAAGAAATTCGCGATACCAACAATCGTTTGAAAATAAGTTAGACGGCAAGCAAGGAGGCTGGCGCTAGGTGAAGCTTGAGTAAACGGCCCTTGCAACGGGGTTGGTTTTATCGAGAGGAGTTTAGGTTTCGGTCCGCGAGGAAGCTCTTCTCATTGCCTGGTACAACCGCGTCTTATCATGGCTGCAGATTTGGCCTTGCGAAAAAAAGCCCCTTGCGAGATAGCGAAGGGGCCGACTTTGCTGCTGTGAAAACTTTATAGTCCAGTGCTTAAAATATACCTTCCATGCCAGACTCCAGAGCTAGTATCTCTTCGAGTGTTGCCTCGTCCAGATCTAGTTCAAGTTTTTCTAGCAGCTTGTAGGGCAGTTTGGCGTGTAGCACAGCCGGTGCTGTTTCTTTTACTTTGGCCTCAGACACCAGGGTGGCGAGGTGCAGGGCGGCGGCTTCTGGGCTGACGGGGTCAAACTCCAGAGGCACCAGCTGGCCTTCCACGGCGGCGATAAGGTCGTCGGGGAATTTCCAGCGTTTTGCAAGCTCGGCGCTTACCTCAGCGTGGGTAAAACCGAGCAGGTTTTTCTCTACCTTGTCGCGCGGTTTATCCGACTTGACGTATTCCTCGATCTCAGCAGCGATTTTGGGTCGAGCCATGGCGATGAGCAAGCTGCCGATGTTGTGAATCAAGCCGGCTGTGAATGTCATATCGGGGTGCGCGCCGGTTTTTGGTGCCATGTTTTTGGCGTAGGTTGCCACGCGAAAGCTCTCGGACCAAAAGTCTTTCATGTCGATGCCTTCGACATCGTCAATGGCGCCTACCAAGCCCGAGGCGACAACGAGGGTTTTGAGTTTGGCCGTGCCCAACAGCACCACCGCGTCTTCGATGGTATTGCACTTTTGTCCAAGGCCGTACATGGGCGAATTGACCATGCGCAGCACTTTTAAGGTGATGACTTGATCTTGCTTTACCTTGTTGCCAAGTTCAGACAAGTTGGCATTGGGGTCGTTGAGAGACTCGATAATCTCTCGTACAACCTCCGGTACGCTGGGTATTTTCTGAATGTCGTCAAACAGCGCATTTATTTCCATTGACCGCTCCGTGGGTGACTCATGACGTGTGCGGCTCAGCTATCGACTCTTTACTAGATTGCTGAATAGCAATGCTTTCTTAAGTGTTTGATCTTTGACCTTGACCGGGTAATTAGCTGTTGTTTCGTCTGGATATACAGCGAATGGATTCGTCTTGAGTGGGTGTTTGCCAGCGTGCAAAAAAGCTTGAAATAACCCGTCAGAAGACGTCAGGCGTATTGACTTAAGGCGTTGTGGCTGAGGTTAAAGCCCATGGCTTTCAGTAGCGTGCTCATGTCGTCTGGCACGCTGGCGTGTAGATGTATTGGTCGCTTGGTGATCGGGTGCTCTAGCTGTAGCTTGAGAGCGTGTAGCATCAAGCGGTGGCAATTGAATTTTTCACGCACAAAATGGTTGTGTTTGCCGTCACCGTGTGAAGTGTCGCCGACTATCGGGTGAAATATGTGCTTCAAATGGCGCCGCAGTTGATGTTTGCGGCCGGTGTGTGGTGTGAGCGTCAGCAGTGAGTAGCGCGCGCTCGGGTAACGGCCCACGGCGAAGGGTAGTTCTTGTTGCTCGAGTGTTTGGTAGTCGGTGACGGCTGGTTGCGCCTCTTTGTTCGTGTCCGCTTGTTTGTCGGCTATTTTATCTAGCTGCTCTTTGAGCGGATAGTCGATGTGGCCCTGCTCGTCGGCATAGCCCCGCACCAGTGCCAGGTACTGCTTGTGCACACCGCGCTCACTAAACTGCTCGGCAACAGCGCGGGCGGTGTGGCTACTCAAAGCAAACAGCAGCACGCCCGAGGTAGGCCGATCAAGTCGGTGCACGGGGTAGACGCGCTGGCCAATTTGGTCACGTGTGAGTTGCAGGGCGAATTCGTGTTCGCGGGTGTCGATGAGGCTGCGGTGTACCAGCAAGCCGCTGGGCTTGTTGATTGCGACCAGCTCGTCGTCTTGGTAGAGGATATCCAGCATGGTCGCAGTCTAAGCTATTTTTTCGTTCGCTGGGGGATAACTGGCCGGGCTTTTGGGGTCAATCAGTCGCTTGAAGTTCGCGCGTCATAAATACGCTGTATGGGTCAAGCTTGTAGTTATTAAAAGGAGGGCAAGGGCTAAATCCAAAGCGTTCGTACAGCCGTCGCGCTGGTTCGAAAACTTGCATAGACCCTGTCTCAAGGCTGAGACGTTGCAGCCCGTCTTGGCGGGCTTGCTGCAGGATGCACTCTAGCAGCTGAGCGGCCACGCCGCGGCGTAGGTGGGTGCTTGCCGTGCGCATGGATTTTATCTCACCGTGTGTGTTGTCCAGCCGCTTTAAAGCGCCGCAACCGGCCAAGGTATCGCCATCCCATACGCACCAAAAGCTGACACTGGGGTGGCGTAGGGCGTCTAAATCTAGCGCGTGCACGCTCTCGGGCGGCGAGTGTCGGGCCATGTCATCGAGGTGTTCCTGCAAGAGAGCGGCGACCGCTGGGCTCTGCAGATTGTCCAGTGCTAGTTGCATGAGCTTTTGCCGGATGAAGCGTTGCCGTTATTTTACCACTTGAGCAGATGTTTGCCTGCCCATCGACCAAGCAAGCCAGTCAGTGCAATGGCTGCGGTGTACCACAATCCGTAAAAGGCGGGGCTGTCTTCAAAGCAGTGCAGCGCGTAGATACTGGTTGCGAGGCAGCCTGCGGCGAGTCCGGCGATAGCACCTGCAAGTGCCGGCCGACTGGCGGCGCCGCTACTCATGGCCCACAACAGGGCCGCGAGTATGGGTGCTGCTAGCAGCGGAATAGAGACCAAGCAGGGCAGCAGGGTCTGGCCTTTGATGGTTTCTAGCCAGGTGGCGGAAGCGCTGGATATCAGCGCGTAGATGAAAAGGCCTAAGACAATAACCAGTGGTAGCCAAAGCCAGCGCAGAGCGCCGTTGAGTGAGGTGTCGGGGTGCCGAGCTTGGGCGAGCAACCACAGGCAAGGAATGGCTGTTAGCGCAGGTAGTATATTTTTGGTGAGCACAAGCGGGTTAGAGATCGCTTGCGTTAAGTCTGGGCGGATCCCCCAAAACAATAGCAGCGCTACCGTACTCAAGACCAAGGCGCCCAACGCGCTGGGTGAGAAGGCGCGAAGCGGTGCTACTTGCGCCTGGCTCTCCTGCGCCATCATGTTAATCAGATCTTGTGTTTTCATTGTGTATTTCTCGCTCTAGCTTCGCCCTGTGAACGCCGCAATTTTTCAAGTGTCACGGCGAGTTCAACGCTGTTCAGGGCTCCCCCATCAAAGAGGTTCTCAGCCCTACTAATTGCTTTAGGCCTCGGTGAAACGCTACTCTCACCGCGTTTTCACTCATCGCCAGTCTGTCGCCCGCTTCACTCACACTGACTCCTTCAATGCCGATAGCTCGCACGACACTCGCCAGTTTGCCGTCCAGTTTATCTACAGCGGCTTGTACATCTAGGTTTTGCTCTAAGGTGCTCGGTGGCGCCTCTAATTCGTCTATCTCGTCAATGTCGAGATCGGCGCCTGCTTCGCCTTTGTTTTGCGCTCGCAAGGCATCGATACTCTTGTAACGCGCTATCGCGTATATCCACGGCAGCAGGGGTTTGTCCTGCTGCCAAGTCTGACGTTTGCTGTGGATGGCCAGCAGTACTTCTTGCACGACGTCTTCAACGCTTGCGGCGTCAAAGCTCGGCAGCTTGCTGTGCACCACACCTCGTATTACTGGCGTGATTTTTTGCAATAGCTCTCGATAGATCACCATGTCACCGGCGAGTGCTTTTTTAAACTCCGCCGCGACTTGCTCTTCTTGAAGAGTCGCCATCAATGAGTCCCTTCGTTGGCGAGGAGCGAAACATTACACATCATTTTTTTATTTTTCCATGTAACAACTTTTGTCCTTGACCCGAATTGTATGGTGACGGCCAACAACGGCCTGATAACGCAACACCAACAAATCAATTGTCAGGAGAATGACCATGAAAGATCTGAAACTCAAAGCTCTACTCAGTGCCGGCGCCGCCGCCGTAGCCTTGACTGCTCTGAGCACCCCAGCGGCCCATGCTGCAGGCAACGAAAAGTGCTACGGCGTCGCACTCGCAGGCCAAAACGGCTGCGCTGCAGGTCCAGGTACCAGTTGCGCGGGCAGCTCTACCGTCGACTACCAGGGCAACGCTTGGACACTGGTGCCCAAAGGTAGCTGCACCACCATGGAGCTCCCAGCCCAAGCAGACGGCTCAGCGCGTATGGGCTCACTAGAAGCCTTGGAACGCGATCTGCCCGGTTAATTCCACAACCGGCTGTCTAGGTTCGCCCCAGCCATTGCTGGGGCACCATCTTCAAGATAGAGAGGGTACACCGTGAAGTCACTTCTGGCGAGTCAAATAAGCGATCAAACGCGGCAAAATCAATGGCTTGGCATCGGCTTTAAAGCCGACTACATCGAGCCTTTGCTCAGCGCTGCCGCGCCTTTGGGTTGGCTGGAGATTCATGCCGAAAACTATATGCTCGACGGTGGCCCGCAAATGGCGATATTGGACGAGATCGCCGCTAAGTATCCGATCAGTTGCCATGGCGTGGGTTTGTCTATTGGCGGTGAGTCCGCCTTGGACAAGGCGCACCTTGCGCGACTACGGGCACTGCAAGATCGTCTCAATCCCGCGTTGTTCTCCGAGCACTTGGCTTGGAGCTCGCACGGCGGGCACTATTTTAACGACTTGCTACCTTTGCCTTATACGCAGCAGACTCTGCAGCGTGTGATCGAGCATGTGGATCAAATGCAGCAGGCCTTGGGTCGTCAGATACTTTTGGAAAACCCCAGCAGCTATCTCTGCTTTGAGGAGTCTACCTTGAGCGAAACTGATTTCTTGGCAGCGGTGAGTGAAGCGAGCGGTTGTGGGCTGTTACTGGACGTGAATAACGTCTTTGTCTCGGCCACGAACATCGGTTTTTCGGCGCAGCGGTATTTGGCTGATTTTCCGCTGAGCAAGGTGGGTGAAATCCACTTGGCTGGCCACCGACAAGACACCGACGAAAACGGTGAATTGCTGCTTATAGATAGCCACAATGCTCCGGTGGTCGACGAAGTTTGGCAGCTCTACGCCGAAGTCATCGAGCGACTGGGCCCCCTGCCCACTTTGATTGAGTGGGACAACGATTTACCCAAATGGGATGTCATCTACGCAGAGGTGCGGTCTGCTTCAGGGGTGATTGAGCGCGCCGTCAGCGAGGTTGCCTGATATGAGTTCGCAGCTCGACTTTTCTCAGTCCTTAATACAGGCACAGCTAGCCGTACCTCAGAGTTTGTTGCAGCCCAATGGCCGACCAGCTCAGCAACGTTTTGACGTGTACCGCAATAATGTGATGTCTGGATTGGTCGATGCTTTGGTGGTGGGTTTCCCGGTTGTGCTTCGCTTATTAGGAGATGAATACTTTCGGGCGCTGGCTGCAGCATTCGCGCGGGAACACCCGCCGCAATCGCCCGTACTTGCGTGCTATGGAGAGGCCTTTCCGGCTTTTTTGCAGGGCTTTGAACCCCTGAAGGATTACCCCTATTTGGCTGATATAGCTCGCTTGGAATTGGCGCGGCGAGCTAGCCACAACGCGGCAGACCAAGTTGCTTGCGCAGCCCATCAGCTGAATGGACTGGACCCCGATCAGCTGATGGAGCTAGTGCCGGTTGCGCACCCCTCATCTCGATGGGTGTTAAGCGAGTGGCCTATACATGAGATATGGCTCAGTCAATCCAATGTGGATCAACAGGCTCCGCCTGATATGTCGGTCGGTGCTCAGTGTGTGCATGTGCTCAGGCCAGAGATGCAAGTGCTGCAGTTTGTGACCGAGGCCGACGAATTCTATTTCGCTAGTGCCATAGATGGTAAATCCAAATTGTCCGCTATTGCCGGTGCTGTGCTCGAGCAATTTCCCCAGTGTGATTTTGTCCAATTGATGGTCCGATTGATTCAACGCGGCACCATTGCTGAATTTAAACTGCCCCAGGAGGCAACCCCATGATTTCCGATACGCTCAAAAACCGCGTTGGCCCTGAACTACTGCCTTTGTTTGCGCGCTTTACCTTTGCTGCTACCTTGTTTTTATTTTTTTGGCGCTCGGCTTTGACCAAGCTTGGCGACGGTTTTAGTGGCTTGTGGACACCGTCGCTGAACGCTTACGCGCAAGTATTGCCGAAGAAGTTTGAAGCGGCTGGTTACGATATTTCGGCCATGGGAGCGATGGATCAACTGATCGTCGTGCTGGGAGCATGGGGTGAGTTCGCACTGCCCGTTTTGATCGTGCTTGGACTCTTTACTCGCTTGGCATCGCTTGGCATGTTGGCCTTTTTAGCGGTGATGACCTGGGTGGATATTTTTAGTCACGGCGTTGTGCCAGGGGTGTGGTTTGACGGTGACCCCAAGGGGATTGTGGCGGATTTACGTCTCTATTGGGTGCTGGCGCTATTGGTGCTGCTGTGCCACGGTGGCGGCAAGCTATCGGTAGATCACTACCTAAAGCGATTTATTCCTTGGGCGATCTAATAGCCTGCTAGGTATTTATTTTTGTTCGACTTTAGCCGCCTTAGGGCGGCTTTTTTGTGTCGCCGCGCAGGGCCTTATGCGTGAGTTGCAATAGCAAAACTAAATGGTGAAATACCCAGGCTAAGGCGCTGCATTCGACTGACGTCGGCGAAAGAACAGCACGTGCACAAGGATGGCTATGACCGGAGCGGCGAAAGCGAAGATCATCCCTTGCAAGGTATACACTGAGATGTAGTAGGGGTTGAGCCCTATCGGAATGATCACCTGCAACAGCTCCATGCCCAAGATAGTGCTGGCAAACGCGCAGACAAACGACCACACCATAACCGAGAGGCGCGAACGCAGCGTCGAGGCGCAGCAAATCGCCACCACGGCGGCGACCAGCAGATGAAGCAGGGGGAGTGGAAGTAGAGGCATGTCCGTCGGTGCCTTATGCACGGAGTGGAACATCAGACTAGCGCAGCGCTGTGTCGTGTTCTGTGAACTTGCTCTCGTTTTGAGGCCTTGTGCGGGGGCTAGGGCTGTGCTCGCGTGTATTCTTGCTGCACCATCGCGCGCAGGGTTTGCCACTGTGTTTCACACGCGGCTGTCTGCGCGGGTGACTCCACTAGCCCGGGGAAGCGCTGCAAGTACAGCGTGGGGCCGCTGCCTACTACTAGGCAATTCAAGCGTTGCATGCTGCGTTTACTCAAGCCATGGCTGTGCCAGTAGTCTTCCAGTGGTCCGTCCAACTTCTGAGAGGCGCGCGAAAAGGCTTCTACATCTTCTAACCATTGTTCGCCGCCGTTGCTCGTGCTGGTCACCATCAACCAGGTGGCCAAGGACTCGGCCGTTTCGTCTTGGTCTACGTCGTGACTGTCGAGTAAGGCGTGGCCCAGCAAGTGGTACAAGGTGTATTCCACTACGTCTAGGCCGCGCTGCAACGCGGTGGCACGCGATTCTTCGAAGTGAGATTGTCCCTGCACTGCCTCGGCGAGGTAGCTGTAAGGGATGGTGATTGTCGCATTGGTGGGATCGTAGCGTGGTGTACCTGAGCCGCCCATCATAAAGGTGAGCGTAGCGGGCCACTTAAAGGGGCGTTTGCCGAGTTTGAACGCGTCTTTGACGATATTGCTGTCGCGCAGTGCGCCTGCATACAGCTCCTCAGAACCGCTCTGGGGAGTTTGCCAGCGCACTTCAAAGTTAGCCCATAAGGTAGAGGGCAATAGGAATAGGGCGAGGGCGAGGGCTTTTAGTTGGCAGGTCACGCTGGCTTCTCTGATGGTTCGAGCAGTGTGACAGGATACCAGTTGTTGCGGGCTTGTCTCTACTCGCGGACTTGAACAGACTTTGGAGCCGAGACGGCTTTCATTGCGGGTTTGTTCCAACGCCCTTGCTGGTTGAGTAATCAGCCTGCGTCGGGCTTGTGTCATTCAACTGAAAATTTGAATGGCCTGTTAAGCCTTAGGCGCTTTTATCATCACGGTTTCAAAGGGCTGCGAAGTCAGCCAATGTGCTAGCCATGTTTGTAAGTGCCGCCAGGGAGTTTGCGCAAACCAAGCTCTGTCCACGTGGGCAAACTGCCGCACAAAAGGCAAAATGAGAATATCGGCTAAGGCGGGTTGCTGATCTATGAGATACGGGTGTTGGGATAGCATTTCATCCAAACTAGCCAGAAAGGGCTCGGCTTGCGCTCGATAGTGTGCCGCGCTCTGCTCGGGGTGGCGGTCGGCGTATTTGTAGTGGTCGAGCCAGTGCTTAAACTCGCCGTCGTTTATCTCGACCAGCGCCAGCATCTGCTCAAGTGTTTGCTTATCACGCAATAGCTTGAGAGGGTCATTTGTGCCCAGTGCCCACAGCGCAATATCCAAGCTCTCGTCGATGACGGTTGCATCGGGCAGCTGCAGTACTGGCACTGTGCCCTTTGGGCTGATTTCCAGCATGTGTGGCGGTTTGTCTTTGAAGGATACTTCGTGCTTTTGCACTTCTATTTCTGCAAAGTACAGCGCTAAACGAGCCCTGATGGCGTAGGGGCAACGTCGGAAGTTGTAAAGCAGCGGTATGCTCATGCGCCGGGCTCACTCGCCTCGACTGGGTTGAGTGCCAGGATCGTCCAGCCCGGCTCCGTTACAGTCTTAGAGTCGGTGGTGATCGGGCGCAGGTGCCCTTTGGGCGATATGCTAAACAGCGGTGTTGACTGGCTGGGGCGCGATTGCTCGTAGGCCTCTAGGTCAAAGTTTTCGCTGAGCGTGGTGGCACCGACAGTCGCACCCTTGGCAATCAAGCTGGCGAGACTGCCGTAGTTGATGTCTTCCCCAAATAGCATATGGCCCAAATGCTCGCGCGAGACATCGTCGCGGTCGGCGCCTTTGCTGTTGTCTTTGCTCGCCAGTTGGTAAATGCGGTTGCGGCCAAACTCGGGCCCGTAGCGCAGTGCGGCCAAGGCGTTCATATGCGAGTGTGGTTCTAGGCCCAGCATCTGGCCCATGCCGACCAGTTCTAAGTGGTGGTCGGCGTGCTCGGACACAGCACGTCCATAAAATGTGGGTAAGCCCGCCATGCGAGCGGCTTTGATGTCGCCCCAATGACTGCTGGTCAGCAGCACAGGCACCTGCTGTTGTTGAAGCGCCTCAGCCAGTGTGCGCGCCACCATGTTGGCCCCGATAATCAAGTACCCCTTGGGCTCTGGCTCAGCCACGCCGAGGTAGCGGGCAATTGCGCCTGAGGTGGTGCTCTGTAACACCACGGTGCCAATAATTACGCTAAAAGTGAGTGGCACAAGTAGTTCGGCACCCGGGTAACCCATCTCTTGCAAGCGCAGCGCAAACAGTGCGGTCACGGCTGCCGCTACAATGCCCCGTGGGGCTATCCAGCCGAGCATAAAGCGCTCGGGCCAAGTGAGGTCTGAGCCTGCCGTGGAAACCAGCACTTTTAGCGGGCGGGCGACAAGTTGAATCACCAAGAACACGCCAAGTCCGGCCCAACCCAGTTGCTTGACGGTCTCCACATCGATGCGCGCGGCGAGCAAGATAAACAGTGCCGAGATCAACACCACACTTAGGCTTTCTTTGAAGTTGAGAATTTCCTCGACCTCGACGCGCGGCATGTTGGCCAGCCAGATGCCCATGACAGTGACGGTAAGCAGGCCGGACTCGGGCTCGATGGCGTCAGAGACCGCGAAGGCACCGCACACCAGTGCCAGCGCAGCGGTGTTGTGCAGGTACTCGGGCAGGGCGTGGTGGCGTAATATCAGCCCAAAGCCGTGACCGATCAGCGCCCCCAGCACAAAGCCCACCGCGAGAATTTTGCCAAAGACAAACAAAGTGTGAGAGATGGCGTGGCCATCGCCAAAGGCAATAATAAATTCGAAAACCAACACCGCCAGCAGCGCACCCACTGGGTCGATGACTATGCCCTCCCAGCGCAAAATATTGCTGATGCGCGCGTTGGGCCTTACTGTGCGCAGCATGGGCACAATCACGGTCGGGCCTGTCACCACCACCAGCGCGCCAAACAAGATAGACAAATCCCAACCCAGTCCCACTAGCAGTTTGGTCGCCACGGCGATAACGCACCAAGTGACCAGCACCCCCGTGCTGACTAGCCGCCGTACCACCTTCTCCAGACCTTTGATCTGGTCAAACTTCAGCGTCAGCGCCCCCTCAAAGAGAATGACCGCCACCGACAACGACACGATAGGGAACAGGAGATCGCCAAACAGCGCGTCGGGGTCGAGTACGCCGAACACTGGTCCGGCCAACAGGCCCAACAGCAGCAAAAACAAAATGGCGGGTAGTTTCACCCACCAGGCGAACCACTGGCAGGCGAGGGTGGCGATTCCAATGCCCGCGAGGGCCATCATGGCGTGGTGTGTCATGGCAACATCAAAGCTGGGAGTCAGACACTAATGGTAGTGATTGACTGACCTTGTGCGCAAATAAAGTGCATGACAGATTGTCGAAGGAGCATCGTGGCCGGTGTGTCGTTAATCCTAAAGGCTCGCTATGGCGAGGGCTCAATGGAATAGCTGCCTCGCGGCGAAAGCACGGTAAACTCTCTCCTATCAGTTTGATCAGGATAACAGGGCCTGCAGTATGTCCAACCACACTCTCAGCCAATTAGGTTTCACCGGCCACTTCGCCTCACAGCTCAGCCTCGATGACTTTGAGCAGCTGACACCCATGCGTGTGACTGAGGTGCAAAGAGACCGGCTGTTTGGCATAGGGGAGCAGGGTGCAAATCAGCTGACTCTGGTGGGCGACTCCCATGCAGGGGACTTCGCTGTCGGCGACTGGGTGTTGGTGGACGATGCCACTCGTGTCACGCGCCGGCTCGAGCCCAAAAGCTCGCTATCAAGACGCGCCGCCGGCACCGACGCCAGTGTGCAGCTGATAGCCAATAATGTCGATACGCTGCTCATCGTCAGCTCGTGCAATGCCGATTTTAGTGTCGCGCGACTCGAGCGCTATTTGGCGCTGGCGACGGAGGCTGAGGTCACACCCGTGGTGGTGCTGAACAA
>JBMYWE010000018.1:0-14293 GCA_049607125.1 Granulosicoccaceae bacterium
GAGCTGGGCGCCCCCGCCTTTTTAGATTGGATTTTCGGTAAATACACGGGGCCGCCTAGGTGGGGCCGCCTAGGTGGGCCCCCGCAAATCATCCTACTCTCGCTTCGACACCAGTTCTCGAACGGACCGATAAGAGAGCACTTCAAGTGCTTTTGCTGTCAGTCGTAAAAACCTAGAGGTCGATGCAGGGCATCAAAAACTGCTTGCTCGGTGGCGATCTGGGTAACAACCGACAAATGGTTGCAGCCGCCAAGCAGCGCGATGTTTTGTTGTTCGCCTCGGCCCATCATCTGCGAGCCCATATAGGCCTGACGTTTGAAGTCTTCGGTTTCGTCTTCGCCAACGGCCAACTGCACGGCTTGATCAGCGTTGGCAAAGCCGTGATAGCAACTCCACTTGGCCGCTTCGTCCATGGGCATGTCCAGTTCGGTGATGATTGGCGTGCTTTGCACCGCGAAAATATCGAACACCGGTGAAATAAGCAGCAGTGAGTCCTGTGTTCCGCTGGCACCTGCAGCCCGGGCAGCCAGCCCGCCGTGCCATGCCAAGTGAGCACCGGCAGAGTGCCCACTGAGCATTCGTTTGGGCCAGTTGTCTAGTGAGTGCAGTAAGTGAAGCGCGGCTGCTGTGTCATCCACTAGCTCCGATAGTCTGAACTCGGGCATCAGTCGATACTCAAGTACAGCGCAATCCCAACCGGCCTCCAGATACGGACGGGCCATAAAGTGAGATTGTGCACGCGCCATCATGCGCCAAAAACCCCCGTGGATGAACACGGCCAAGCCCTTGCCAGTTGCCCCTGCCTGAGCGCGGTAGAGTTGGAGGTCCTGGCGCGGGTGTTCCCCATACCGCAGAGTTTCACTGCTCCACTTGTAGTCGACCAAATCCTCTTCGAGTGTTTGGCCCAAACTCTCCCAGCGTTCGACTTCCGCATGGAAGTCTGGAATGGTTTCACGCAGCATATACGCGTGGCTGAAGTATCGCTGGGCGCTGTCGAAACTGATCATTTTTTGGAATCTCTAGCTGCTGTCGCAGGTGGTTTTGGCTGGAGTGTATAGGTTTGACACAGTTTGTCCTCTGAATCTGACCATTTTCCGCAGTTTTGGGTCAAATTGCGATATGAGATCTAAAGGCGAAGACTCTTATGCGCCGCATTTCTGGCGTCTGGCGAGCGTTTGTGCGAACCTTAAGCAATAACCCAGTAAATTACTAAGGTACTCCCATGGCCGAGCTGACCGATAGCTTGGGTCGACCGATTCACGATCTGCGCGTCTCGGTCACCGACCGATGCAACTTCCGCTGTACCTACTGCATGCCGCGTGAAGTGTTCGACAACCACAAATTCCTGCCGCGCCAAGAGCTGCTCTCTTTTGAAGAGATAGAGCGATTGGTGCGCCTGTTTGCCGATATGGGCGTGCGCAAGCTCCGACTGACCGGGGGCGAACCGCTGGTGCGCAACGATTTGGAATCGTTGATCGAAAGCTTGGCCAATATCGACGGTATCGACGACATCGCCATGACGTCTAATGTTTCGCTGATGACGGCCAAGCGGGCTCGCTCGCTTCGCGACGCCGGGCTCTCGCGAATCAACGTGAGCCTCGATGCATTGGATGACGACACCTTCAAAGCCATCAATGATGTGGATGTCTCGGTGCAGCAAGTGCTGGATGGGATCGGTCACTGCAGCAGCGCCAATTTTGACGAAATTAAAGTCAATATGGTGGTGAAAAAAGACCTGAACGAGCACAGCATCTTGCCGATGGCCTCGTTTTTCAAAGGCACTGGGCAGATACTGCGATTTATCGAGTTTATGGACGTGGGCAACGCTAACGGTTGGGTGCCTGAGTCTGTATTTACCGCGTCACAGATTGTTGAACTGATCAACTCAGAGTTGCCGATCGAACCCGCTGATCCGAACTACAGCGGAGAGGTGGCCAAACGCTGGAAGTACAAGGATGGCAGCGGTGAGGTTGGAGTCATAGCCTCTGTCAGTGAGCCCTTCTGTGGCGGGTGCCATCGGGCGAGGCTGTCGGCGGTAGGGCAGTTGTTTACTTGCTTGTTCGCCAGCTTTGGCCACGACTTCCGTGCGCCGCTGCGCGAGGGTGCAAGCGACGAAGAGCTGCAGGCGCGTTTGCAGTCTATTTGGAGAAACCGCCAAGATCGCTACTCTGAAGTCCGTGCCAGTCTTGCAGGTACGCCTATCAAAAAAGTCGAAATGTCTTACATCGGAGGCTGAGCCCAGTGGACCCCCAACAGCGCGAGCGTGTATCCGCCGCATTCCAAGCCTACAACGCCATGGAAACCACCCGACAGCGCCACTTCGACTACCTCAACATGCTGACCGAGCGAGAGAAGCGCTACAACCTTCAAAGCAGTGAAATAGAGCAGGGCTTTCTCGCCGGTTTGCTGGCTGATCACGATGCTCAAGTCAAAGCGTTTAAAACGGCCAGCGATGCACTGCGCGAGCAATCCGCCGAAGATTTCCAAGCCTTATTCACTTGGCTGGGCGAGATAGAAAAAAACCTTGCCCCGATTCGTCAGGCGGATGATGCCTAAAAACTAGTGCTGCGTGCCATGCACACGTGTGGCGCCTTCGGCGCCAGTTACCTGTGTAGAGGTCAGGATTTGTCGTCTTGGGCTAGTTCTGTGTCAGCGGAGTTCACATTGTCTCGATACCGCTATTGTGTTGGGCTACTATGCCACTCTTCAAAGCGTTTTAGAAAATGTGTGTAGCAATCGAGACTAGGCTTTGAGTTTTTTTGGCACTGCTCGGCTATGGAGCTTGTGGGGCTCGCAGCAGTAGTTGTCGTCTCTTTCTTTGCAGGCTCTACCCGTAGCGCTGCTGCCTCGGGTATCTCCGTAAAAAAATCGAGCGGAAGTTCTAGGGATAGCCTAGCATCTTCGAGTAGTATTTTGACCTCCGAGTTGTCTTTGAATGCTACGGCCAAAGCGGTTTTGATTGCATCAATCTTTCCGCTTGTCTCGTCTAGGTCAGAACTGATTTTTTCCACTTCGTTTTTAACTTCCACCACGTCGTCTATTACTTCAACGACGTCGTCTTTCACTCGTTCCGAATCTCGGTCGACTAGAGCAACCGAGGTGTCGACAACGGCTACTTTGTCATCTACCTGATCGACGTCTTCATTCAAGGCCTGTAGTTGGCTGCCCAAATTTACTATCTGCGAATCTACAGAATTCTCGAGCGATTCGATACGACTGTTTATGCTGTTGACAGAGTGTTCTACGTTCCATTGGATGAAGCCCACAGCGGCCACGAAGGTGCTAACTAGTATGCCACCAACTACCAAAACTAATTTAAGAGGTGACATGGTCGTCGTAAACGTTATTGTTTGGGGGCTTGGCATGTTGAATCCAAGGTGCAAATGAGTCTGCTCGTTCTGATGCACTTAACGTACCCCGATATATCCCCCAATTGAGTTGTTTGTTTTTGCGTTAATCGCTACAAATAGACGATGACTGTTGGACTGTTGCTCACCGTGTACAGACTAGCCTGCCAAAAAATGCAAACAAAGAATGGCGTGCTCTTTCAGTACAACCGAGCACGCATTCGAGAAAGGTCTGGTTTCTTGCAGGTGACTAGCCTTCCGCCAATTCCCGCTTCAGTTGCTCTTTGTTGATCTGGTTTTGATCGGACTGCACCAGCGGTAGTGAGCGGCGGTAGACAATACGGTTGGGAACCATGTACGAGGCTAAGTGCTTTTTCAGCTCAAAAGTTATTTCCTTTTCAGAGAGTTCACTTGCTGCCGAATACACCAACACAATCTCTTCTTCGATTTGAGGGTTGTCCATGCCGAAGACTGCACACTGGTTGATATGCGGCAGGTTCTTCTCGACCACTGACTCCACCTCGTAGGGTGAAACGCGAAAGCCGCGAGTTTTGATCATGTCGTCGCGTCGATAGACAAAGTAGAAATAGCCCTCTTCGTCTTTGTAGACGTAGTCGCCTGAGGCCACCACTATCTCGTCGGTAAGCTGTCCTTCGAGATCAACAACGTCTTTGAGAATCTGGATCGACTTGTAGCGTTCTGCGGTTTCCTTGGGGGCGTTCCAGAAGCCGCGGTAGATATATCCGCCTCGATGAATCAGTTCGCCCACTGCGCGCGGGGCGCACTCCTGGCCGTTTTCATCGATGACATAGAGCTCGACATCGGGGATTGCTTTGCCGATGGAGTCGGGTCGAATTTTTATTTGAGACGGATCGAGGTAGGTGGAGCGAAAGGCTTCGGTAAGCCCGTGCATGGAGTAGAACTGGGCGTTTTCAAAAGTTTTCTCGCAGTCTTCGATCATGCGTTCGGTGACATTGCCGCCCGATGACGTGATGATGCGCAGCTGTTTAAAAAGCTCTGGGCTTGGGTGCGCAGGCATGTCTTCGTCGAACATCTGCGAGATATTCACCGGCATCAATGGCAGCACCGTGACCTTGTCGTTCATCAGGTGGTTGAAGAAGTCCGAGGGCAGAATAAATCGATGTAGAGCCATACTTGCTTTGTTCAGCAGTGCGCAAAATATCTGGTTTAAACCGTAGTCTAGATTGAAGATCAACAGACCAGAAATAACATCGTCTTCACGGAGGTCTAAGTATTGCGAGACCACGCGCGCCGAGTCGATAAGGTTGCGATGCGAGAGCACGATGCCCTTGGGCGTGCCTGTGAGGCCGAAGGAGTAAGTGATGGCGGCGTTGTCGTGGCCGTTGACCTGACAGCTGTAGGGTTTGTTGTAGTACTTAAAAATTTCTTCGAAGGAGGGGATGTCTTTGCCGGCTGTTTCGAAAGAGATGATATGACCGCTGAAGTTAATTTCTTCGATGCTCTCTAGCTTCAGGCGGTCGGTGATAATGCACTGAATGCTGCAGTCGTCAATAATGTACTCGACTTGCTCTGGCTTGAGCAGTCGCGTCAGCGGCACCAATATGTAGTCGGTTGAGAGGATGGCTAGTATCGCCACCACCTGTGGGATGCTCTTGTTGGAGTAGAGACCAATGCGCGAGCCTCGAGGCAGGTCGAGCTCCTGCAGGTACAGCGCGACTTGGTTCACTCGTGTGAGCAACTCACCGTAGCTTAGTTGCTCTTCGTTGTGTATCAGCGCAGTTTTGTCTGGGTGCGTCTGCGCGGCTTCTATCAGTAGCGTGCGGATGCTGCTTATAGACATGATGCGTGCTCCTTGGCGCCGAGTGTCCAGATGTCGTAGTTGCTGTCCAAGACGGTGACGGGCTTGTGGTCTGAGTTGAGTATCTTGCGAAAGAAAAAAGCCACGATATCTTCGATGTCTTCTTGGCTGAGCACCTTGGTGATGCCGCCAGTAAAGACGATTGAATTGACCGACAGCAGCTTGAGCGTGACGTAAGCGGGCCGGTAGTGCGACATTTTGCATAGCACCAAGAATATCGCCAATTGCATCAGCACCTTGGTGGCTTTATCGCTGTATTCTTCATAGATGTTTTCGGTCACTTTCAGGTGCATCAGCAGCTCGTAGACGAACTCGTTGTTGCCCGCGGTAAAGATGAGCGACTGGCGCGATTTGTACACACCCAGCTTTTTAAAAACAATGCGGTCAAAGCCCTGTTCGGTAACTATGTTGTCGCTGACCAAATCTTTGGAGTAGTGGACGTCGGTGGTGGCGCCGCCGATATCGAGCAGTATAAAGGGGTCCGTCACTGAGAAGCTGGCGTCGATCAGTGGCAGAGACTTGTTGACCACGTAGGGGGTGGAGTAAATCTGATTCCCAGTGATGGCGTACAGGTGCTTGATGTCTTCTTTGCCCTCTATGTCTTGTTGATAGAGGTTGGTGAGGTAGTTCTTCAGGTGTTCCTCGACGATGTGCAGGCGGTCGTCGATGATGTTGGGCAGCACCTGTAGGCACTCCACCTTGGCGGCAATCAGCGCGGCGTCTTGTTGGTTGCCCACGTAGACAATATTTGAGTAACTCAGTTTGCCCAGATAATCGGTCAGGCGCTGGTCGAACAGCCCGCAGTTGGAGTTGATGCCGCCAACGACGATCACTACGTCAATCAACTCAGACGGCACCGAGTAATCCTCGATATCCTGAAAAATGATCGAGTCGATGATGTTGATACCGGCGTTGTAGGCGATGTTGGTTGCGTACTTGAGCGAAAAAGACTCGGTGACGCCGATAATCAAGGTGCTCAGGCCGCCGTTGGCCGAGGAGCAGATATGAATATCTTGGGCGTCAAAGGCCTGCAGTGTGTCGCCGCACTTGGCCGTGAGGTCGTCGAGGATCTGCTTGTTGAAGTCCCTAAAGTGCTGCTCGATGCGCTCGGCAGAGCTGACTTTAAAATACGTGCTGCCGATGTCGATCAGCAATTTGTCTTTAGGCGTGCTCACATCATGATCCCTATATCGTGGATGATGTCATTGACGATGTCGGTGGTGTCTTTGTTTAGGTCACAGCACGACTTCTCATAGGCAAAACAGCGATCCGGGATCGGTACCGAGCCTCGGTCGATGATGCGGATGTTCTTCTGTGCGTCGCGGATGGTGATCATCTTGTTGTGGTTGATGATATGCGGCGAGAAGGGTACGTCGATGGTGCCGTTTTTGATCGAGTTAAACACCTTACGCCAGAGGGTGTCGGCCGGGTCATTAAACACTGCCTCCATGATGGCGTGTACTTCCGCCGTCAGAATCTCTTCTTCCTGCTCGTCGCTGATAGCGGGCAGGCCGTTGAGTATGCCAAGTGTGTACTGGGTGTTGGCTACCGTCTGGGCGTTGGCTTCTTTGGTTGGGATGCCAGCGGCTTCTTCGCGTGTCTTGGTGATAATTTTGTCCGCGCCTACCATTGAGGCGATCACAGTGGACATATTAATCAGCTGATCAGCCGAGTCGCGATTGACGGGGAAGGCGCCCATCCACTGGTGATACACCAGATGAATGCTGGCATCTTCACAGCCAATTTGCTTGGCGTAGTGGTCGGCCAAGTGACGGATCACCTTGCCAGTCACCACATCCTGCAGCATCGATCCCTGCTGCGAAAAGGACACCGAGAAAGACTTAACTCCTTCTTCTAGCGACAGCAACATCTCCAGCAGTTGAATCACGATAGTGATAGAAGGCGGCACCAGGGTGGCGGTCAGCGGGCCGAAAGACTCGCGGTTGATAGGCTTGTTAAGCGCTGAATAGTCCGCGCACACGCGCTCCACGTACTTCCAGTAGAGAAAGGCCTTGTCCAGCGGGAAGTTTTTTGAGTAGGGCAGCAAGTAGGTAATGGGGCCGCCTTCTATCTCGAAGATGCCTGAGGCGATGGCGATCTCGATCAGCAGACGCGCATCGGGCGTGCCATGGCGCAGGCTCACCGGATGGTTGAAGTGCGTCATCATCTTGCGGGTGGTGCGGTAGCCGTGATTGACCAAGGGGTAGCCGTTGAGCATGTCTATTTCGTTCTCTTCAGACAGTCGTAGCATCTTCTTGGCGGTGGTGTAGTCATTCAGGCGCGTGTTGGAGTCGATCGTCAGCGGCAACACGTCGACATTGGCGTCGACAAAGAAATCGTACAGAGCAAATTGTTTTTCGTAGGTAGGAAAGCCCCCGCGCGGCTGAACCAGCATCTTGTCTTTGGTGGCAAAGTGGTGCGAGATAAACAGGTTCTCGTGTGCCCCTTTGACAAACTCACGCACTTCGTCGAAATCAAAGGCGTCGACGTTTTCGTTGCCGAGGATGATTTCGCGTTCTTCTTGCAGCAGGCTCATGCGGACTTGCGCTCCTCGATGTAGGCTTCGAGCATGTCCAAGCCGGTGTTCAGGTCTACCTGATGGCAGACTAGGTCAAAACCATAGTTCTTGTAGCGCGGCACGATGTCCTCGGCGTTGCCTGTGCCAACTGTCAGGTTGCCGCCGATCATCAGGACTAGGTTATCTAGAGTTTTGTACTGCGCTTTAAGCAATTTGACTTCACGCGCCCATCCCTCGGCCTCGCCATTGAGTGAAGAGATCAGCAAAATGTCCGCGCCGGTCTCAACCGCGGCGTCGAAGAACTCCTCCAGATAGGTGTTAACCCCCAAGTTAAACACCTCGTAGCCTCTCGCGTTGAGCGACAGATCCATTAAACGATTGGCGACAACGTGAATATCGTTGCCTATAACACCTGTGACGACTTTCATGATTTACATGCCCTGAATCCAGCCGCACATTCTATCAAATGTAAACAACTGAGGCTCGACCCCGCTCTCGCTGGCTGTGCTTCCTCGGGTCATTTTCTGGCGATGGGTTCGACGTCATCTGATCTATGATGTTGGAGATGCTTCTATCGGTGGTTTGCGCAATAAGATCAACCCACAAAACAGTCAAATCATCTCAAGTTCACAGCAACTTAAAACAAGCTGATAAAATTGCCTCAGTAGTTCTAAATAATCTTGCTGTGTAACAGCAATGAATCAATTCGGAGAAGAAAATGACGGTATATACGGCAGACCTTTGCGATGAGCACCCAGAGCGGGTGTCAGTCTTGGGGCCGGGGTACAGCAATTACGGCGGTGCTGCTGTGTGTGAAGGTGAAGTTGTGACCATCCGTCTGGACAAAAACAACAGCGACCTCATCACCCTGTTGCGTGACGAGGATGGCGCGGGCAAGGTGGTTGTGGTGGACGTAGACCAAGCCTATTATGCTGTTGTGGGAGAGAACCTGATGAAGTTTGCCCAAGCCAGCGGCTACGCCGGCATTGTGGTTAACGGCTATATCCGAGATACCTTCCAGATCAAAGACATCCCTGTGGCGCTGTTTGCGCTGGGCACTTGCTCGCGCAAGTCTATTCCTGTGACCAGCGGCGAGCTGGGCGCTATGTTGAGCTTTGGTGGCGTTGATTTTAAGCCGGGTAACTACATCTACGCCGACACCGACGGAGTGATTGTGACGGCTAAACCGCTGAGCCAAGTGGCACGATAGGGCGCCGGCTAGAAGCAAAACTGAGTGTTAAAGGTGCCCGCTTCACCCTCTTGGTGGCACAATCTGATGCGCGACCAAACTCGGGTGCAGATTGGGTGGGCGAGGGTACAATGCACCGACTAAGCAATCGGTGATCCCCATGACAGCTGCCAGCGCCCACCCCCGTATTCGTGCTCTAAGCCAACCGCCCATTCCTCTGGTGCAGTCTTGGATTGGCGCCTATTGCGGTGGTCTTGGCCCGCTGCTCGACCTATCCCAAGCGGTGCCCGACTTCATCCCTCACCCCGCGCTGATGCAGCGACTGGGGCAAGCTGCTGCTGATCCGCAATATTTTGGCTATGGGCCAATTGCCGGGGAATCGGCCTTGCGTGAGGCCTATGCATGCCATGTGGCCACGCGCTATGGCGGCGAATTATCGCCTGAACACACGCAAATGACCTCGGGCTGTAATCAGGCTTTTATGGCAGCAATGATGGCTTTGGTGGGGCCAGGGGATAAGGTGCTGATGTGTAACCCTTGCTACTTCAACCACCAGACCTCGCTGGCGATGCTCGGGGTGGATGTGGGTTATATTCGTTGCTCTGACACGGATAGCTTTTTGCCGACGCTAGCAAGCGTAGAGCAGGCCATCGATGCCAATACACGGATTGTGCTGTTGACTTCGCCCAACAACCCCACGGGTGCTGTCTATCCGCCGGCCTTGTTGCTGGAAATATTGCAAGTCTGCCAATCACGAGGGCTCTGGTTGGTAATCGATGAGACGTACCGTGACTTCTTGTCTGAACCTGAGGCGCTGCCACACGGTTTGTTTCAACAAGCGAACTGGGGTGAAAACTTTATTCAGCTCTACAGCTTCTCCAAGTCCTTTTGTATTCCGGGTCACCGATTGGGTGCGGTGGTCGCGTCACCGTCAATCGTGCAAGAGATTGGAAAAGTTATGGACAACCTGCAGATATGCGCGCCTAGAGCCGCGCAGCAGGCAGTGGCGGCCTCGCTCGATGAGCTCTCTGAGTGGCGCGAGTCGAACAGACAAGAAATACAAGCGCGAGCGGAAGCTTTAAAGTCCCTCATGCAGCAAGTGCCCGATTGGAAGCTCAGTGCATCAGGGGCGTATTTCGCCTTTGTACGCCATCCCTTTGAGGCGGATTCAGTGGCGGTGGCCAAGGGGCTGGCAGAACAGTGCGGTGTGATTTGCCTACCTGGGGAATTTTTTGGCGAGGGCAATGGCCAGTTTTTACGCTTTGCGTTTGCCAATGTGGATAAAGAGGTCCTCAGGGACTTGCCCGTGCGGTTGAAGGCCTTGGAGGGGATATTCCCCCGATGCGCCTAGGCTTATCGGGGTTGCAGATACCGCAAGCCCCGTAAAGCGCCGAAACAAGGCTCTGGCGATGTTTGTCGAGACATCGCTTTGAGTTATGAGGAAAGGTGTTGTTCGGGAATTTGCGAGAACACCGGCCGATCTCGGCGACTCCTACCCCAGTGCAGCCATTGCCGCATCGTAGTCGGGCTCGCTGGTGATGTCTTCAACCAGCTCGCTGTGTACGATTTGGTGGTTTTCATCGAGCACCAGCACTGAGCGGGCAAACAATCCGGCTAGCGGGCCGTCGGTCATTTTGACGCCGTAGGCATCCATGCTGCCGTGGCGGAAGTCGGAGGCGGTGAGCGCGTTGTCGATGCCCTCTGCGCCGCAAAAGCGCCCAAAGGCGAAGGGCAGGTCCATCGAGGCAAAGATCAGCACGGTGTTGTCGTCGCCTGCCAGCTTTTGGCTGAAGGTCTTGGTCTGCAGGGCACACACGCCGGTGTCGACACTCGGGTAGGTGTTCAGGATTACACGTTTGCCCTTGAGGTCGCCGAGGCTCAGCTCGGACAAATCGCTCTGAACCAGTTTGAAATCGGGAGCCGCTTGGCCTTTGCTGGGTAGCTCGCCGAGGGTAGAGACGGGTGTGCCTTTGAGGTGCGTCGTTGCCATGTTGGTGTCCTTTGGTTGCCAGAGCGGGTCAGAGTGCCCGTTGGGTCGGGTTAGTCTAGTGTGCTTTGGGCTGTTCGCCAATAGGCTTCGACGGACCTCGGGTTTCTAGTTCAATTGTGCCAGAGCAGATGAGGTGTCGCGTCCGTAGCTGTCGTTGTAAAAGCTCACTTTGCCGTCGGCTTGCGGCATGGCGGTCAAATACAGGGTGTGCACCGGAAGAGGTTTTTCGAGATTGAGTTTGACGGGCTTCCCCTTGGCTAGGCTGCGTTCGATTCGGTCTCTGTTCCAACCTTGTGGTTCGAGCAGCATGGCCGCGAGTGACAGAGCGCCCTCAACTCGTACGCAGCCATTGCTGAGTGTGCGTTGGTTGCGCTGGAAGCCCTTTTTCATGGGGGTGTCATGTAAGAAAACGGCGTGCCGGTTGGGAAATAAAAACTTCACCTTACCTAGCGCATTGTGGGGTCCGGGCGATTGCATTAGCCGCACTTGAGGGCCTTTGCCTGACGCCACTGAGCTCCAGTCGGTGTCCGCGAGGCTGAGTTGGCGGCCAGAGTCGTCGAAGGCTCGGTACTTCATGCGTGCCAAAAAGCCTGGGTCGCGCGCGGCGCGCGGCAGCAGTGTGCGCTTGGCAATGCTGTCGGGCACCATCCAAAAGGGGTTGAGCACTAGAGTGTCGATCTGGCTGCTCATCTCAGGGGTTTGTGTTTTGCGTTTACCCACCACAGAGCGCCCGGTCCAAATGGTCTGTTGTTGGCGCACCAGGTGGGTGCGTGCCCCGGCAATATTTACCCAGACATAGTCGGCGCGCGAACCAGCAGGCAGCTCTTCTGCCCTAGAGCGACTGAGGCGAATAGCGGCGATGCGTTTGTGTACGGGCACATTGAGTTCGCGCAGGGTACGGTCACCGACAATGCCGTCAGCTGGCAGGTTGTGTCTCTCCTGAAAGCGCCGCACGGCCGCTTGTAATTCGGTGTCGAAGCTATCTGATTCAGCGCTACTTTGAGGTAGGTCTGCGGATGCGCGTAGTCGCTGACGCAGGAGTTGCACGCGTTCGCCAGTTGCTCCCAGCGCGATCTTCGGCCCGTTGGGAATGCGCGGCCAACCGCCGTTGGATTCGATCTCCATGTAGCGTATTTGCGCGACCTTGAGCCCCTCATACACAGGGTTAGGGGCTGTCATGGCGCGCAGATAGGGAACGATGCGCTCGTTGCGGATGGCGCGGGCGAACTTGTACAGCTCGGCTTTGTTTTGCCAGAGTTTGGGGTCGCCGCTGACTTCAGCTACGTGGCGCATCAAAAGGGCGCTGGTGCGGTTCGCCAGTTCTGTCGAATTGGCTTGTAGGTCCCAATCTGCTAATAAGGTTGTTGCATCGGCTGTGTCAATCAGGCTCAGAGCAGCTTTTGCCTGCGAAGCTTCCCATGTCGACGTTAGTGCAATCGGATTGGCTGATGCGGCAGGTGTGCTCAGCAGCAGTGAGCCAGCGAGTGCCGCTCCTGCGACGAATCTGTGGGCTCTAGAGGGTAAATTGCCGAATGACGAGCGCGTTGAAAACAAGGGCGTAGACCATAAATGTAAATATATCGTTACAGAATGACAGTACTGACTTAAATAGGGAAGAGTTCGGGTGTGTCTACACGGAAATTTTGCGGGTCAGATTTTTGACGAACTGTATCTAGCTCCCCCATGATCGTCCATAAAAGCTAAAATGCTCGGCTACCCTAATTAAAACCTCTGTTGACAGGCGCACATACGGTTATGGCTAAGCAGCGATTTCTCACCGGTATCACCACCACCGGAACCCCTCACTTGGGCAATTACGTGGGCGCTATTCGTCCGGCGATTGAAGCCTCTAGGCGTGACGACACAGAGAATTTTTATTTCTTGGCAGACTACCACGCGCTGATTAAATGTCACGACCCGGCGCAAGTGATGCAGTCTCGACTCGAGATAGCCGCCACGTGGCTGGCACTGGGACTGGACCCCGAGCGCGCTGTCTTTTACCGCCAATCGGACATCCCTGAAATAATGGAGCTGACCTGGTTGCTGACCTGCATGACGGCCAAGGGTTTGATGAACCGTGCACACGCCTACAAAGCCGTGGTGCAGGAAAACGTCGACTCCGGCGCCGCCGACCCGGACAAGGGCATCACGATGGGCTTGTTTAGTTATCCGGTGTTGATGGCCGCCGACATCCTGATGTTCAAAGCCACACACGTACCGGTGGGGCGTGATCAGGTGCAGCATCTGGAAATGACTCGCGATATTGCCCAACGCTTTAATCACCACTTTAAAGAGCTGTTGGTTTTGCCCGAGGTGGTGGTCAGTGAAGACGATGCCGTTCTAACCGGCCTCGACGGTCGTAAAATGAGCAAGAGCTACGGCAACACCATTCCTTTGTTTGAGCCGAGCAAAAAACTGCGCAAGCTGGTGATGAAAATTGTCACTAACTCGCAAGAGCCTGGAGAGCCCAAAGACCCTGAAGGCAACTCCTTGTTCGAAATCTACCGCGCCTTTGCCAACGTCGAAGAGACGCAACAGATGGAACAGGATTTTCGAGCGGGCATTGGTTGGGGTGACGCTAAGCAGCGCTTGTATGAGAAGCTGGAGGACACGCTAGCAGAGCCGCGCGAGCGCTACTTGGAATTGATGGATAAGCCCGCCGAAATTGAAGAGATTATGCAGGCGGGAGCGCTTCGTGCGCGTGCGCATAGTACGCCGCTGATTGAGGCGATGCGTGAGGCGGTTGGTATTGCCAATTTTCGTTAGCGAGCGATTGTGCATGGGTAAAAGTGGGCTGGTAGAGTGTGAAGGTGAAAATCTAGTCTGTCCTATGGGCTTTCGGCAAGGCAGGCAATAAACGGGCAATACTTGAAGCTTAGTGCGATGGAAAGTCGCTTGCGTGCCATCAAAAAATAGCTTGCTCACCCGATGTCTGTCAAACCGACGTCGTCTATCAGTTGTTCACAATGCTTGTCAGAAAAATCCAGTCTCAGCCGCGAGGTTTCACGTTGTTGGAGTTGCTCATTGTCGTAGTGATTTTGACTGTATTGAGCTCTATCGTTTTGCCTCAGTTTTCCGATATGACGATGGACGCAAGGCAGAGCGTGGTGAACAAAAATGTTCAGCTGGTACAGGCGGCGCTAGATAGGTACGCCGTGGAGCACGGCGGCTACCCTAACAATAACACTTGGAAGAACTGGTGCCCGAGTCTCGATCGTCGTCATCGTATTGGGACAGGCTACACTTTCTTAATTAATCGACTGACGCTGTTTAGCAACGGCGAGCATCAGGTGTGTGATTCCCGACAAGATGGCGGTTATCGCTATGATGTAGAAGTTGAGGCAAATACTGGAACTCAGGCACAAAAAATTGTTGCCAGACGTGAAAGTAAAAAACTCACGGAAGTTTA
>JBMYWE010000019.1:0-14061 GCA_049607125.1 Granulosicoccaceae bacterium
ACCGTCCCCGGATGGGCGCGGGCAATATCCTCGATGGCGCAGATGATACGCCCCGCAACGGCCATTGCATCGCGGCGCAGCTCCATCGGCGTGCCTCCGGCATGATTGGCCTTGCCGCCCAGCTCGAAGATCGCGCGTCGAATGCCCACAATGCCGCTCACCGCCGCCAATTTGATATTGCGCGCCTCTAATACTGGCCCCTGCTCAGTAATTTCTTTGGGGCATCTAGCCTTTGACCAATCAACACCCACAGGAGAACCAGTAAAGTGCCAGTAAATATTTGAGAAGTATCTCTGTGACATTTTTCCAATATTCCTTGAGAGGCTAATGCTGTGTGAAGCGGAAATCCAAGATTGCCAGCAAGTTTTTTTATAGAAGTATCTGGTTAAGCAATTTTACTTGCTTGCATCGATCTACCAACAAACTTCAAAACTACCCATATAGGTAGAACAGTTATCGACATAACCACCACTGTGCCAAGAACTGACAACACCCCCGCTTTTAAGTTCTAAGTTCAGACCGAATGCGGTAATCAAAGCAGGTTAGACTAACGCTAGATTCATCCTCTTTAGAGGAGTTTTATACACGGGTGGTAGTAACTTCGCTAACAAAGACCAAAAAAGCAGTGATGGCATTGACGGCACCAAAATCAACACACCCAAGATCATCACGATTAGCGCCACATCCAATTTGTAAACACCTAAAAAAACACCTAACAGCATTTCTAATCAGCCAAGCTAACTAGAAGAAATTTACTCGAGCGGCGTTTGAAACGATAACAGAAGCCTGCCCCTTGCTTCGAAATGTACTTGGTATGCACGAACCTAACGCGTCTCTTTCCATGCGGCATGGCTTTTAACGTAGCGAGCACGCGTAGACTTTTGAGCCGAAACTTCTAGAGTTAAGGATTATTCGGCACCAGAAGCCTCACGCTTATTATTGTCTAGTTCTTGCGCCCACGCCATGGACCAGGCACCCAATGGCTCCAACAACTCAAACAACCCCCTACCCGCCTCGCTCAGCTCATAGCCCGTATCACCTCGCTGCACAAAGCCACAGCCTTTGAGCTCTTTTAGCCGCCTATTTAGCACCGAGGGTGCCACGCCGTCGCATTGCTGCTGTAGCACTCGGAAGGTCATCGGCCCTTTGGCCAGTTGCCAGATGATGCCCAGCGCCCAACTTCTGCCGAGCATATCGAACAGCGCCATGATCGGTTTGCCGGTTTTTGAGCCACGCACCGGCAGACCGGGAAGTGGACTGTCTGTTTTCATGATGTCACCTATGCTATTTTTTTGATAGCATCATTGCTATCTATTAAGTAGCAACCGAGAGATTAGCATGATTAGCCTGCCTGCACTCGCCGCCGTCACCGCTTCGCTCGGCTGGGCAACCGGGATTGTGTTAGCACAGAGGCCCGCGCAACTGTTGGGTGCCTTTGAATTCACGCGCATTCAATTGCTGGCTTGCGCCGCCATTATGGCAGCGGCTTGCTTCGCACTTGGGCTTTGGCCAAGCGTCACTTGGCATCATTGGCCCGCTTTCTTGGCTAGTGCTGGCATCGGCATCGTGGCGGGGAATCTGGCCATGATCGCCTGCCTGCGCCGCGGTGGCCCCAGACGCACCGAGCTGTTGCTGTCTTTAAAAGCCGTGCTGATTTCCGCCATGGCTTACGTATGGCTGGGTGAAACACCCACGGGCACCCATTTGCTCGGCGGGTGCATCGCATTGAGCGGTGTATATATCGCCCTAAAATTTGATGGCGGTAACGGAGAGAGCGACCGGCGGCGAGGCAGTTTGGCGATCACTGTACTATTGGGTGTTGCGGCCACCGCCTGCCAAGGGTTCGGTTTTTTGGTGATGAAACCAGCACTGCTACTCGGCACAGATCCCTTGGCGGCCACGGCCATAAGATTGGTACTCGCCGCCCTAATGATTTCGGTTTTAGGCATAGCGATCTCAAGGCCATTACTGGCAAAGGGGTTTGTCGGCTCAAAATTGATCGGCCAGACCATTTTGCCTGGCTTTATCGGCTACGGCGTTGCGTCATCCTTACTGCTGTATGCCATCGCCCACATGCAGGCCGGTGTCGCCACTGTGCTCGGTTCACTCTCACCGGTTCTGGTGCTGCCCATTTTGTGGCTCACAGATAAAAAAGCCCCGACGGCTGGCGCTTCGATTGGCGCATTTATCGCAGTACTAGGCACAACCATTATATTTTTGACGTAGCGAGTGCCCATCCACAAACACTCGCTACTGCACTCGGCTCAAGCACGCGTTCTTTTTGACCTACAAATGTGGTTATTTGGCGCCTCCAAAGGTCCACCTCTTGTACGCATAATTTTACGTGCCTGAAGGCGAGCTCGCGACGCATCGCTTGTGGACGGACACTAGTCATGACCAAAAAAATAGATCAAGCACTGATAGATCAACTGATTCAACAAGCAACCGAGAGCCCTCGCCTGCGCAGTAATGTGAATTTTCACACTGAGATGGACGACCCCGTTCAGCGCTTGCTGATCAGCCTGAAAAGAGGCACTTACGTGCGCCCACACCACCACCCCAAAGCGGGTAAGTGGGAGTTGCTGCTGGCCGTGCACGGCGAGATGGCGCTGGTATTATTTGACGAGCACGGCACTGTTATCGACAAGATGCTCCTCAGTCCCGGCGAGACCGTGCTGGGCGCCGAAATGCCGCCTGCAACTTGGCACACCGTCTACCCCATTACCGAGGACGCTGTTTTTCTGGAGCTCAAAGCAGGCCCCTACACACCAGCCGAGCCCAGCGACTTTGCCACATGGGCACCGCAGGAGGGCGAGGCACCCGTAGATGGTTTTTTGGCATGGGTTGCAGGCGCACAGATAGGTGAAAAATACGCCACTTAACACGCCACTGAATTGAACCCACGCGCGCACTGCGCTAAGGTCGCGGCTTGTCCCTCGGAGAAGCCCATGAGTAAAGCCACCACCATCAAGAAGAACACCTCATTTCAAGACGCGATGTCTGAGCTGGAGGCCGTGGTGGAAAAACTGGAATCGGGCGAGCAATCGCTGGAGAGCTCGCTGGCTGATTTCGAACGCGGCGTAGCCTTGGCACGTCACTGCAAGCAATCACTGAGCGCTGTCGAGCAAAAGGTGCAACTGCTGATGGATGACGACAAGCTGGTTGACTTCGAGCCGCAGGAATAAGCGCTTCATGGCTATTGACCAGCTGCTCAAGACCTACCGCGAACGGGCGGACAGCGCACTTGAAGCACGTATCCCCGACGCACAAAACAAGCTTTCACACCTGCACCAAGCCATGCGCTATGCCTGCCTGCAGGGCGGCAAGCGGGTGAGACCAGCGCTGGTGTACGCCACAGGCGTTGGCCTCGGCGCCGATCTCGAACAGCTCGATGCCCCCGCAGCAGCGGTGGAGATGGTACACGCCTATTCACTGGTGCACGATGATCTGCCCGCCATGGACGATGACGACCTGCGGCGGGGCCAACCCACTGCACACATTAAGTTTGATGAAGCAACAGCTATTTTGGCGGGTGACGCCCTCCAGCCACTCGCCTTTGAAGTGCTCTGTCACGACCACGCTTTGGCGGTGGACGCCCCGACCCGATTGCAGCTACTGAGCACCTTGCTCGACGCCTCCGGACACAACGGCATGGTATACGGCCAAGCGATAGACCTCGCCGCTGTCGAGCAGTCGTTGACGCTGGAAGAATTGCAGCACATGCACCGACACAAGACAGGCGCCATTATCAAAGCCGCGGTTTTGATGGGCGCACAAACGGCGGGTGCCGACGCCAACACGCAAAACCAGTTGTCGCACTACGCAGATGCAGTGGGCTTGGCGTTTCAGATAGCCGACGACATCTTGGATGTGGTGGCCGACACCGAGACACTGGGCAAGCGTCAAGGAGCCGATGCCAACAACGACAAACCGACCTATGTCTCGTTACTTGGACTGGAAGGCGCCAGACAACACGCGCAGGATTGCCATCAACAGGCCTTGAATTCGCTTGCCCCTCTGCCCGACACGCTTGAGCCACTGGCCGAGCTCTCGGCCTACATTGTCGAGCGCACCCACTAAGAGGCTGAGCGAGAACTAGCCGTGCTTCCAACCCCCCTCTGAGACAACGCACCAAAAAAACTGGGCACAAAAAAAACGTGCCCGAAGGCCCGTTTGGTCTGACCGATGCGCACTGCCTTAGGCAACGCGTACCAAGTCGCCGTTGACCGCGGCGCGGATGTCGGAACGAGCGATACCCAGCTCGTGTAACTCGCGATCGGACATGGCGGCCAACTCACGCTCGGCCTGGCGCAGCTCGCGGCGAGAGAAAACAGGCTGGCTCTCAGTCTCAGGTTTGATGAACTCAGGCCCTTCAATCCGCCAAGGCCACTCATTGAGGCCAGAAGTCAACGCGGCGCGGTCAAAACCCAAGTCTTCCAAACGGTGATTGGGCATGGCCAGCAACTGCTCACGGACCAAGCGGCGAGCACGAATTTCTTGAGATTTTGCAACAAAGGCAATTAGCTTTTTAAACATGGGGAAACACTCCAAAAACTTTTTCTGTATGGTGCATATAGTGGCAGCATCCCCGGAGCAATCAATCGACAAAACCTTGGATTTAAATTAAGTTTTTCTAAATCACTCCATGTGACCGGCAGCAGATTTCACTGAAGTAACGACCAACATGCGATATATTTACACTTAATTTATATTTGCAACCGATTTTAGAGATCATTTGATTTAGAATAACTAACTATCCATGGAAAAATTACCTCCACTAAACGCCTTGCGAACCTTCGAGGTCACCGCTCGCCATTTGAGCCTTGCAGAGGCCGCCAAAGAACTGCATGTGACACCCGCGGCGGTGAGCCTGCAGATAAAAACGCTGGAGGAGTATTTGGGGGTCAAGGTGTTCCACCGCCTGCCCCGTGGCTTGGCACTCACCGACGAGGCAGAACGCAGCTTACCCACGCTGCAACGCGGCTTCGCACGGCTCCAAGAAGCCACCCGCCTGCTGCGCACGCAAAACCAAAACGACAAGCTCGACTTGTGGTCTGCCCCTGCCTTTGCCTCCAAGTGGCTGATGCCCCGACTGAGCCAGTTCAACCGCCTGCACCCGGGTATCGACATGAATATCCATGCATCGGACAACCTCAACGAGCGCCAGTACAACTCCGAGAACGCCGTGGAGTTACTGCGCCGCCGACAAGTGGACGTGGCTATTGTGTTCGGCCAAGGCCAATACCCCGGTTTCAGAGCCGACAAACTTTTTGATGTGCATGCGGTGCCCTTGTGCTCGCCCTCGCTGCGCTCGGGGCAAACACCGCTGCAGTCGGCAGAAGATTTGCGCTTTCACCACCTACTGCACGATGACTCCGATATTGACGGTCACCACAGCTGGGAGGATTGGTTCGCAAAAACTGGAATCGACGGCGGCAGCTGGGAGCGCGGCACGCATTTCAACCAAGTCCAGTTGGCGCTAGAGGCAGCCGTGGAGCAACAAGGCGTACTGCTGTCACTCGATCTCATGGCCCAGCGAGATATCTCGGCCGGCCGGCTGTGCATCCCCTTTGGCCCCGCGTTGCCACTGAACAAAAGCTACTACCTCATTCGCCCACAGTACCGCCAACACGAAGCGACCGAAGGCTTCTGCCAGTGGATGCTCGACCAAGTTCGACTATCAAAACAGAACCCACTGCCCTCGATTTGATTAGTTGCCCCCACAAGCTACGCGCTTGTGGTTGCGCCCAAGCCACGCAGCTCCGATAATTAGACGATTACCTCTGCCCTCTGTGACCATGCCCTCTTCCGAACGCTTTCCGCTGCTGTTCCAAATCGACTCCCCTGCAGACTTGCGCCGGATGGACGAAAACCAACTACCTGCATTGTGCAAGGAGCTGCGGCAGTACCTGATAGAGTCCGTGGCGCAAACCGGCGGCCACCTGGGCTCGAGCCTAGGCACGGTCGAGCTCACCGTGGCGCTGCACGCTGCCTACCACACCCCCAATGACCGCATTGTCTGGGACGTGGGCCACCAAGCCTATCCGCATAAAATCCTCACCGGCCGCCGCGACCGCATGCACACCATGCGCAAAAAAGAGGGCCTCGCGGGATTCCCCAATCGCAACGAGAGTGAGTTCGACACCTTCGGCGTGGGCCACTCCAGCACCTCTATCAGTGCGGCGCTGGGCATGGCCACGGCCGCCAAACTAAACGGCGAGCAACGCCGCGCAGTAGCGGTGATCGGCGATGGGGCCATCACGGCGGGCCTGGCCTACGAGGCACTCAACAACGCCGGCCACTGGAAATCCGATTTGCTGGTGGTGCTGAACGACAACGACATGTCGATCTCACCCAATGTGGGCGCGCTCAACCAGTCGCTGACACGCGTGCTATCGGGCCGCCCCTTTACCGACGCCCGAGCTGGCGGCAAACGCGTATTGCAGAGCTTGCCCGGACCGCTGGCCGAGATAGCTCGACGGGCTGAAGAGCACGTCAAAGGCATGGTCGCCCCCGGCACATTGTTTGAAGAGCTGGGCTTCACCTATTACGGCCCCGTCGACGGTCACGATATACAGACGCTACTGCCGGTGCTGCGCAACTTGCGCGACATGCGAGGCCCTATCTTGCTGCACGTGATCACCAAGAAGGGCAAAGGCTATCGACGCGCCGAAGAAGACGCACTGGCTCTGCACGCAGTGACACCTTTTGATCCCAACACGGGCAAGCCCTTAAAAGCGGGCAGCAACACACTCACTTACACGCAGGTGTTCAGTGATTGGCTCTGCGATATGGCCGAGCAAGACGGCAAGCTGGTCGGTATCACCCCAGCCATGCGCGAAGGATCCGGACTGGTCGATTTTCACCAGCGCTTCCCCGAGCGCTACTTTGATGTGGCCATTGCTGAACAACAATCGGTGACTCTGGCAGCGGGCATGGCCTGTGACGGCCTCAAACCCGTGGTGGCTATCTACTCCAGCTTTTTGCAGCGCGGCTATGACCAGCTCATCCACGATGTCGCCCTGCAAAACCTCGACGTCACCTTTGCCATAGACCGCGCCGGTGTGGTGGGCCCCGACGGCCCAACGCACGCGGGCGCTTATGATTTAAGCTTCCTGCGCTGCATCCCCAATATGGTGGTGATGGCGCCCGCCAATGAAAACGAATGCCGACAAATGCTCACCACCGCACACCGCCACCCCGGCCCAGCGGCTGTGCGCTACCCGCGCGGCGGCGGCCCAGGAGTCACGGTGGAATCCGATTTACAAGATCTGCCCATCGGCAAGGCGCAAACACTGCGCAAAGGCAAACACATAGCCTTGCTGGCATTCGGCTCGCTGGTGGACGACGCGCTCAGCATAGGCGAAGAGCTAGACCTGAGCGTTATAAACATGCGCTTTGTAAAACCACTGGACCAGACACTGATCAACTGCGTGGCCAACGAACACGCCGCGCTGGTGACTCTCGAAGAAAACGCTGTCATGGGCGGCGCCGGTAGTGCGGTGTGCGAACACCTCAACGCGGCGGGCATTTTGAAGCCGGTACTACAAATTGGATTGCCTGACTGCTACCTCGAGCACGGCAGTCGCGAGGAGTTGCTGCTTGCCGCCCAACTCGACCGCAACAACCTGCGACGACGCGTTCTTGATTTCAAATCACGAACAGCCAACGAAGACTCCGCCACAGGTGATCGCGCACCGGCCTAAACCCGCGACACCCAATGCCGCAAGGCTCTTCCTATAAGGGCTCAACGGCTATTTCAGCATCACTTTGCACAGCTGCACACTGCGCTGCACATCTCATTTGCGTAACAAATTTGTTCGCTCGGCAACAATAAATTCCAACTATTTCATTCATAAATTTGAATTGATGTATGAGTGCGCTATATATTGCTGTTCTAGCTCTAATGTACATAGACTACGTTGACGAGCTATCGCGGATGCAAAAGCTCACCGTTAAGTGATATACAAATGTCGCTGCGGCGCATTCAACGCATCCAAGTTATCACGCCCCGGAGGATCCCGATGAGGAAATCGATTTTTGTCGCGCAAGCGCTGCTCGCCAGCTGCCTGGTAAGCGCGAACCTAGCGCAAGCAGAGGTACCCAGCCCTGAAACACTAGCCTACACCTGTGTAGGCTGTCACGGCGCACAAGGCAACAGTACCGGCCCAGCCACGCCTTCTATCGCTGGCATGGGTGCTGAATACTTCGTGGATTCCATGGAGGCATTCAAAGAAGGCGAGCGCCCCAACAGCATCATGACGCGCATCGCCAAGGGATACTCCTCTGAGGAGATCGCGGCCATGTCCACTTACTTCGCTGCCCAGACCTACGCCCCCGCAGCACAAGAACACGATGCTGACATGGCCGCCAGCGGCGCCAAACTGCACGATAAATTCTGCGAGAAGTGCCACGCCGACGCGGGCACCGACCCTGAGGACGAATCTGGCTACTTGAGTGGCCAGTGGGGCCCTTACCTGCAGTACTCCCTCGAAGACTTTATGGCGGGCGATCGTGAGATGCCCAAAAAGATGCGTAAGCAAGTCGAAAAAATGCTGGAGCAGCATGACCAGGAAGGCGTTAACAACCTTCTCAACTTCTACGCAACCGGCGCCACGGAGGTTAAGTAATGAAACAGTTTGATCGCAGAAGTTTTCTGAAAGTTGCCGGCACCGGCATCGCAGCCAGCACCCTAGCGGGCACAAGCGGCTTTGCTATCGCAGCGGGCGGCAAGAACGTCGTTGTTGTCGGTGGTGGTGTGGGCGGCGCAACCGCCGCCAAGTACCTGCGCATGATGGATGCCAGCATCAACGTCACGCTGGTCGAGCCCAACGAGCACTACTACACCTGCTTCATGAGCAACGAAGTCATCGGTGGCAACCGCCAGATGGACAGCATCAAGTTCAGCTATGACGGACTAAAAGCACACGGCGTCACCGTGGTACACGACATGGTCACCGGCATAGACCCCGACAAACGCGTGGTCATGACCGCTGGCGGCACCTCTCTGCCCTACGATCGCTGCATTATGTCTCCCGGTGTCGATATGAAGTACGACACCGTCGAAGGCTATGACGCGGGCGTTGCCGCTGAAAAAATACCACACGCTTGGAAAGCTGGCCCTCAGACTGAGCTGCTACGCGCTCAACTGGAGGCTATGCCCGACGGCGGTACGGTGGCCATTGCCGCGCCACCCAACCCCTTCCGCTGCCCTCCTGGGCCCTATGAGCGCGCTTCACAAATCGCGCACTACCTCAAAAACAACAAGCCAAAGTCCAAGATTTTGATTCTTGACCCCAAGAACAAATTCTCCAAACAGGGCTTGTTTACCGAGGGTTGGACCAACCACTACGGCTTTGGCACCGACAACTCCATGATCGAGTGGATCAACGGTGACAATGGCGGCAAAGTCGAGAGCATTGATGCCGACAACATGACGCTCGGTGGTGAGTTCGATGAGTACCAAGCGGATGTCATCAACCTGATCCCAGCGCAAAAAGCGGGCAAAATCGCTTTCACTGCAGGCCTGACGGGCGACGGCGAGTGGTGCCCGATCCAAGGCAACTCTTTTGAGTCGACCATCATCCCCAACGTGCACGTGATCGGTGACGCCTCGGTGGCCTCGCCCATGCCCAAGTCTGGCTACTCGGCCAACTCGGAAGCCAAAGTCTGTGCAGCCGCCGTGGTGGCCCTGCTCAACGACGGCGCTATTCCACAGCCGAGCTATGTCAACACGTGCTACAGCATCATCACCCCAGACGATGCGATTTCTGTGGCTATGGTCTACGGCTGGGATGGCGAGAAGATCGTCAAACGCGAGGGCGCTGGCGGCCTGACTCCAGGTGGCGAGAACCGCAACGCAGCCATGCGCGCTCGCGAAGTGAAGTACGCTCACAGCTGGTTCAACAATATCACGCACGATATTTTTGGCTAAAGCCAGCGGATAGACAGAGTGCGCCACGCGCTGTGGCGCACTCTTGTTAAACACGCACCGTTGGAACCCTCAACATGAAAAAACGCATGTCGCTGCTCTCGGTAGCAGGTATTTTTTTTCTGGGCATCGCCGCCGCCTTTGGTTTTAGTGTTGGCCTTGAAAAAACCAATACCATGGAGTTCTGCATCTCTTGCCACACCATGCAGACCAACTACCGCGAATACCAAGACACTATCCACTACAAGAACCCATCGGGCGTGCAAGCCACTTGTGCGGACTGCCATGTTCCCAAGCAGTTTTTGCCTAAGATGGCGGCCAAGATTATCGCGGCCAAAGACGTCTATCACGAAATTATCGGTACTATCGATACCCCAGAAAAATACGAAGCGCATCGCTGGGATATGGCCAGCCGCGTCTGGGCCAAGATGGAGGCCACCGACTCGCGTGAATGCCGCAACTGTCACGACTACAGCAATATGGACATGGAAGAACAAGACAAGAGCGCCAGACGTCGTCACAGCCGAGCGATTAGAGACGGGGAAACGTGTATCGATTGCCACAAAGGCATTGCCCACGAAGAACCTGACGAGCCCGACGACGCTGACCACAGCTAGTCGAGCGAGCGCTCAGGCCAACACTTGACCTGAGCCAACCTCTCTTCGCACCCTTCCAGTCAATAGATCTCCAGCACAAGACCGTTCATACTGGGCTGTTTCGCGCTTGCCCGCGAGCCTTCTCAACATGGCTTCTGGAGATCCACCGCATGACTACCCGATTCGAACAAAGCACTGCTGGTCAGGCCGTGCTCGGCATGCAAATGCTGTTTGTCGCCTTTGGCGCACTGGTGTTAGTGCCCATCCTCACCGGCCTCAACCCCAATGTTGCACTCTTTACCGCTGGTGCAGGCACACTGCTTTTTCAGGTGATTACTGGATTCAGCGTGCCAGTGTTCCTAGCTTCCTCCTTCGCCTTCATCGCGCCCATCATCTACGGGGTACAGACATGGGGCATACCGGCCACGATGGGCGGCCTACTGGCCTCGGGAATAGTCTACGTACTGCTCAGCGGCTTAATCGCGGTAAACGGCCGAGGCTTTATCGAACGCACTTTTCCGCCAGTGGTGGTGGCGCCTGTGATTATGGTGATTGGTCTGAGTCTCGCCCCGGTAGGGGTGAACATGGCCAAGGGACTTACGGGCGACGGCGCCGCTGTACTGGTGGAGAGCAACCACGCCATCTGGATCTCCAGCGTGTCGTTGCTGGTTACCGTGGTAGTCGCCGTCTTTGCCAAAGGCCTAGTGCGCCTGCTGCCTATCCTCTGTGGAGCAGCGGCGGGCTATTTGGTCGCCCTAGCGCTCGGCGAGGTCAGCTTCGATGCGGTCAACGCCGCCCCATGGTTTGCCGTGCCGGCCTTCAGCGCGCCCGAAATCAACTGGGAAGCGATCATTTACATTTTGCCAGTGGCCATAGCCCCGGCCATCGAGCACATCGGCGATATGTCGGCCATCTCGCACGCCGCCAAAAAAGACTACCTCAGTAAGCCCGGCTTACACCGCACCCTGCTGGGCGATGGCTTAGCCACTGCGCTGGCCTCGGGACTTGGCGGGCCACCCAACACGACCTACTCCGAAGTCACCGGCGCTGTCACGTTAACCAAAGCCTTCTACCCGATGGTCATGGTGTTTGCAGCCGTCACCGCTATCGCCTTATCTTTTGTGGGCAAAGTTGGCGCCGTACTCAGCACCATCCCCGTGCCGGTGATGGGCGGCATCATGGTGTTGCTGTTTGGCACTATTGCCGCAGTTGGCATGAGCACATTGGTCAACTCCAAAGACGACCTCTCTGCCCCGCGCAACCTGGCTATTGTTGCCATCGCGCTGGTCTGCGGACTGGGTGGCGTAGCTGTTTCCCTCGCGGGTTTCACCCTGCAAGGTATTGGCCTGACGGCTGTGGTAGCCACCTTGTTGAATTTGGTGTTGCCACGGGCGCCCCTGGTAGAAGAAGCCTAAAAAGGCCCCAAATTTTACCACCAATACAAGCTAGAACACTGGCTGCGGGTTCGAATAATTTCGGATCCTCAGCCAGCGCTTAGGCGAATAAATAGTGGATGATTTTATTCAACGGTCATCGCAACACCGACGCTGTGCTGCTCTAAGACACCCAACTTACTGCCCAATTGCAGCTCATCAATAAGACAAGTCTGTCTAGCTGTATTGGGGGTGTTGTTAGATTCCGACAGATGCCCCAGTGCCACGAATTGCAGCTTGGGTAAATCCAAGTGCCCTAACAGCGCGGCAGCGGCCTCGTTGCTGAGGTGCCCATAGCCATTGCGGATACGCTCTTGCAAAGCCCAGGGGTACGGGCCGTCTCGCAGCATTTGTGGGTCGTGATTACTCTCGAGCAATAGGCCGTCGCAGGCTTTAGCGCAGGCCAGCAGATGCGGGGTGACATGGCCAATATCGGTCATGATACCGACACGCTTACCGCGATAGACAAACTTATATTGGCAGGGCTCGCGCGCGTCATGCGGCACGGGAAAGGGCTCTATCTGTAGATCGCCTACATCAAAATTTTGGTGTGGAGATATACAGGTCACGCCCTCAAAACGGCGATCTTTAAGCCCCTGCCAACTGCCGTTGCTGAGATACAAAGGCAGGCGATAACGTCGCAGAAAGGGCCCAAGGCCTTTGACGTGATCCGAGTGCTCGTGGGTCACGAACACGGCACTGAGGTCTTGCGGGGAGTAGCCTGCGACCGCCATGCGCGCTTCAATCTCACGCATGGCAAAGCCGCAGTCTACAAGCACCAAGGTATCGCCAGCGTGAACAAGTGTGGCGTTACCCTTGCTGCCGCTCCCGAGTGGGATCAGCCGAATCACTCAGCTGGTTTTTTCTTTTCAGCGTCGATCAGCTGCGGCGGTTTCAACAGCGGGTCGTCGTCGTAGGGATTGCCCGCGCAACCTGCGATCACGGACACGGCTGCAAACGCCAGTGCCAACACCAGTGATTTCATGCCGTCACTCCAATATCCGCTGCGGCCATAGCCTCAGAGACCTGCTCGTAGCTGCTTTCGGTGAGCGGCAGAATAGGCAGGCGAATAGCTGGGTCTATCAGGCCCATCTGTCCAAGTGCCCACTTGGCCGCACAGGGGCTCGGCTCGCAGAACATGGCGTCGTGAAGTTTCTGCAATTGGGCATTGATGGCACGCGCCTCTTCTGCCTTTCCAGCGCGAGCCGCGTCACACATGGCACGCATCAATTTCGGCGCCACATTCGCTGTCACGGAAATAAACCCGTGACCACCTGCCAGCAAGCTCTCGCAGCAGGTCTCGTCTTCTCCGCTCAAAATGGAAAAACCATCAACACACTGCTCCAGCAAGGCCTTGGTTCGCGCCGAACCACCGGCCGCATCCTTGATACCCACTATGTTCTGGTGCTGCGACAATTGCGCCGTGGTTTCGGGCAGCATATCGACCACCGTACGACCCGGCACATTGTAGAGAAACATGGGCACATCAACTGCGTCGGCGATGGCGGTAAAATGCGCCATCATGCCCGCTTGATTGGGCTTGTTGTAGTAGGGCACAACTGACAAGGTGGCATCGGCACCGGCGTCTTTCGCCTTTTTGGCCAGCACAATAGCCTCGGCAGTCGCGTTGGCACCTGTGCCCGCGATAACGGGCACTCGGCCCTCGACCAAGTTGATCGTGCGCTGAATCACCCAGCCGTGCTCTTCTACTGACAAGGTGGCAGACTCACCCGTGGTGCCGACAGACACAATGCCCTCGGTGCCTTCGGCAATGTGAAACTCGATCAATCGCGACAAGGCTTCGTCGTCGACCTTGCCGTTTGGCTGCATCGGCGTGACAATCGCCACCATACTGCCCTGAAACATGTGCTTTCCTCACTATCGAATCTGACTATGGTAGGACGCTTCAGGGTAGGCTGACAAGCCAGTCAACTGGATTGCCTGCATTCAAATCGTCAACTGCCTTAGGAAACTCTATGCCCGCCCCCACTGTGAACAAAAAAGTCAAAGACATCAGCTTTGAGCTAGAGCAACAAAAGACCAAGCTCAGCGCCTTGCGCGGGCGCTGGTTGGTGTTGTTTTTCTACCCTCGCGACAACAC
>JBMYWE010000020.1:0-11480 GCA_049607125.1 Granulosicoccaceae bacterium
ATCTTTGACTTGACCCTCGCCAACTATGGCGTCGATCGAGGCTTGGACGGTGCTCAAGCCGTCAGCTATCAGGACAACGCCCCTTACACCCCAGCTTGGCAAGAGCAGATAACCGGCGTACCGGCGGAGCAAGTCATCCGCATCGCCCGCGAGTTTGCCGACACGGCCGACAAAACCGAAGGTCGCGCCATGGTTATTCTGGGCGCCGGTGTCAATCACTGGTACCACATGGACATGATCTATCGCGGCATCATCAATCTGCTGATGATGTGTGGCTGCATCGGTAAGTCCGGTGGTGGCTGGGGCCACTACGTTGGTCAGGAAAAACTGCGCCCCCAAACCGGTTGGTTGCCTCTGGCCTTTGGCCTCGACTGGAGCCGCCCTCCGCGGCAGATGAACAGCACCTCTTTTTTCTACAACCACTCAGACCAGTGGCGCTATGAGAAAACAGGCGTCAATGAAATCTTGTCTCCCCTAGCCAAAAGCAGCGATTGGGAAAACACTTCCATGATCGACTGCAACGTGCGCGCCGAGCGCATGGGCTGGTTGCCGTCTGCTCCGCAGTTGGGGCAAAACCCGCTGCAAATCGGCAAGACTGCTGCAGAACAAGGAATTCCGGCTGCCGAGCATGTGGTGCAGCAACTCAAATCAGGCGAGCTGCAGTTTGCCGCCGAAGATCCAGATAACCCCACCAATTTCCCGCGCATGATGTTTATCTGGCGCTCTAACTTGCTCGGCTCAAGCGGCAAGGGCCACGAGTACATGCTGCGTCACCTGCTGGGCACCAAAGACGGTCTGCTCGGTGAGGACCTCAGCAAAACCGGCGGCGCCAAACCTAGCGAAGTCAAGTGGCACGAGGACGCGCCAAAAGGCAAGCTTGACCTCGTGGTCACGCTGGATTTTCGCATGTCTACCACCGCGCTCTATTCCGATATCGTGTTGCCATCAGCCACCTGGTACGAGAAAAACGACCTCAACACCTCAGATATGCATCCGTTTATCCACCCCTTGTCAAAAGCCGTTGACCCGGCTTGGGAAGCGCGCTCGGATTGGGATATCTACAAGGGCATCGCCAAGAAGTTCTCTGAAGTCTGTGAAGGCCATCTGGGAGTTGAGCAAGATGTGGTCACCGTGCCCATATTGCACGATACACCCGCCGAGCTCGCCCAGCCATTTGACGTCCAAGACTGGAAAACAGGCGAGGTAGAACCCATGCCTGGCAAAACGCTGCCTGCCATTGTGCCAGTGGAACGTGACTACCCCAACACCTACGCCAAATTCACTTCCGTAGGCCCGCTGCTAGAAAAGCTCGGCAATGGCGGCAAGGGAATCTCCTGGGAGACCAGCGAGGAGGTCGAGTTACTGCGCCATCTCAACCAGGCGGTTGGAGAAGATAGCGTCGCCAGCGGCCAACCCAAAATAGAGACTGACATCGACGCCACCGAAGTAATTTTGTCGCTCGCCCCCGAGACCAACGGCCACGTCGCCGTCAAGGCCTGGGATGCGTTGGGCAAATTCACCGGTCGAGATCACACGCACTTGGCCAAGCCTAAAGCCGAGGAAAAAATTCGCTTCCGCGACATTCAGGCACAGCCTCGTAAAATAGTCTCCTCTCCCACTTGGAGCGGCCTTGAGGACGAACACGTCTGCTACAACGCGGGATACACCAACGTGCACGAGCTCATCCCCTGGCGCACGCTGACAGGCCGCCAGCAGTTCTACCAAGACCACGTCTGGATGCGCGACTTCGGCGAAGCCATGTGTGTCTACAAGCCACCCATCAACACGCGCACCGTGCAGCCGCTGCTGAGCGACGATGAACCACAAGTCGTGCTCAACTGGATCACACCACACCAAAAGTGGGGTATCCACAGCACCTACTCCGACAACCTGCTGATGCTCACGCTCAACCGTGCAGGCCCGGTTATCTGGATCAGTGAAAACGACGCCCAAAAAATCGGCGTGGAAGACAACGACTGGTTGGACATCTACAACGCCAACGGCGCCATCGTGGCGCGCGCGGTGGTCAGCCAGCGGATTCCCGACGGTTTGACCTTGATGTACCACGCTCAGGAAAAAACCATGAACACCCCCGGATCTTCGCTCACCGGAGCACGCGGCGGTATACACAACTCTGTCACCCGGGCTGCTGTCAAACCGACTCACATGATCGGTGGATACGCACAGCTCTCTTGGGGATTTAACTACTACGGCACAACCGGCTCCAACCGAGACGAATTTGTCATCGTCAAGAAGATGAAAAACGTCGATTGGATGCAGGACGACAACACGGAGGCGCTAGCATGAAAGTTCGCGCGCAAATAGGCAAAGTCCTAAACCTCGACAAATGTATCGGCTGTCACACTTGCTCGGTCACTTGTAAAAATGTCTGGACCACTCGAACCGGTGTCGAATACGCCTGGTTCAACAACGTCGAAAGTAAGCCCGGTGTGGGCTACCCCCACAACTGGGAAGACCAAAGCGACTGGAAGGGCGGTTGGGAGCTAAAAGCGGGACGCTTGATCCCCAAAATGGGCGGCAAGCTAAAGATACTCTCCCGCATTTTCGCCAACCCCGATATGCCACAGATCGACGACTACTACGAACCCTTCACCATGGATTATGGTTTTCTGCAAAATGCACCGGTGGGCAAAACTCTACCCACCGCGCGCATGCACTCTGCCATCACCGGCGAGAAAATGGAGAAGGCGGTAGGCGGCCCCAACTGGGAAGAAATCATGGGGGGCGAGTTCAGCAAACGCAGCAAAGACTACAACTTTGAGCAAATTCAAAAAGACGTCTACGGCGAGTTTGAAAACAGCTTCATGATGTACCTACCGCGGCTGTGCGAGCACTGCCTCAACCCAGCTTGTGTAGCCGTTTGCCCCAGTGGCGCGATCTACAAGCGCGAAGAGGACGGCATTGTTCTTATCGACCAACACAAGTGTCGTGGTTGGCGTATGTGCGTCACCGGCTGCCCTTACAAAAAAATCTATTTCAACTGGGAATCGGGTAAATCCGAAAAATGTACCTTCTGCTACCCGCGCATTGAATCGGGTGAACCCACAGTGTGCTCAGAGACTTGCGTCGGCCGTATTCGCTACCTAGGTGTCATTCTCTACGACGCCGACAAAATTGAAGAAGCCGCCAGCGTCGGCGACGAGCAAGATTTGTATCAATCTCAGCTGGATGTATTCCTCGACCCAAACGACCCTGAGGTAATTGAACAGGCGCGCAAAGACGGTATCCCCGAGAGTTGGTTGGAAGCTGCGCGCAAGTCACCGGTGTGGAAAATGGCCATGGAGTGGAAGATCGCCTTTCCTCTGCACCCAGAATACCGAACCCTGCCCATGGTGTGGTACGTACCACCTCTCTCTCCCGTACAGTCGGCTGCCAAAGGCGGTTGGCTTGACAGCGACGACGTGCTGCCCGACATCTCCCGTCTACGCATCCCGGTGAAATACCTCGCCAACATGCTCACCGCTGGCCAAGAGGAGCCCGTGGTCGAGGCTCTCGAGACTATGTTCGCCATGCGCGGATACATGCGCGGCAAACACGTCGACGGCACCGAACGCAGCGATTTGCTGGAGCGCGTGGGCAAGGATGCGCAAACCATAGAAGACATGTATCAGACACTGGCGATCGCCAACCACGAAGACCGTTTTGTCATCCCGACCAACCATCGCGAGTTTGGCGGCAGAACCCCGTTTGATGAAGACATCGCCTTTGAACACCGCAGCGAATGCGGCTTTAGCTTCGGCAACGGCTGCAGCGGAGGACGCAACACCGCCGAACTGTTCGGAGGCAAAACACAACGTCCGGCCAGCATGAGCGGCAAAGTCAATCGACAGGAGACAGACCAATGAGAAGTTACAAAATACTCGGTCTACTACTGACCTACCCGGAATCCCAGTGGCTCGATCACTTGGGCGAGTTGCGCCAAGTATTGCAGGAGGAAGGCAAAGTCTCCTCCGTCCATCTGGCTCAGATCGACACCTTGATTGAAACCATCGGCGGTGAGGATTTGCTGGATGCGCAAGAGCGCTACTGCGACACTTTTGACAGAGGCAAGGGAAACTGCCTCAACTTGTTCGAACACGTGTACGGCGAGTCTCGCGACAGAGGCCAAGCCATGTCGGAGCTTCTAGACCTCTACCGCGCCATAGGCTTGGAGAGTACCGGAGCGGAACTGCCGGACTACCTGCCACTGTACCTAGAGTATTTATCTCGGTTGGACCCACTCGCCGCTCGCAACAGCCTCTGCGATACCATCGAAGTGATTGCCGTGATCGAGGCCAGACTGCGCCAGAGCGACTCGCCCTACGCACCCATCATGGCTGCACTGGTCGAGCTGTCGAAAAAGAAGATAAACAAAAAGGAGATTGACGAAGCCGCAGCCAACAGCCCGGATGATCGATCCTTTGAAGCGATCGACGCGGCTTGGGAAGAGGCAGCCGCCTTCGACGGCGAACCAGATACACCCTGCCCCACGCCAGCGCAACCTGGTCAACCGCAACCTATCAACTTTGTGACTAATGCAAGAGGTGCACAGGCATGAACCAGTTCTTATTTGGCATCTACCCCTATATCGTTTTGGGCGTCTTTGTAGTGGGCTGCATAGCGCGCTATGATCGCGACCCCTACACTTGGAAGGCGGGCTCAAGCCAGCTCATGCGCACCGACAAGCAAATGGTGCTGGGCAGTAATTTGTTTCACATCGGTGTACTGGCGTTGTTCTTCGGGCACTTTGTGGGCCTGCTCACCCCTGAACCGCTCTACCATATTTTTATGAGTGCAGGCACCAAACAGCTACTGGCCATGATTGCCGGCGGCATCTTTGGCCTGACGATGCTGGTGGGCATATTCATCTTGCTGCGCCGCCGTCTAACCGACCCACGCATCCGCGCCACCACCCAACCCACAGACCTTGCTATATTGGTGCTGTTACTGGTGCAGCTGATTCTCGGCTTGATGACCATACCCGTATCAGCTATGCACTTAGATGGCAGCTCAATGGTGGCACTGGCCAACTGGGCTCAACATGTGGTTACCTTCAGAAGTGGTGCAGCGGATTTTATCGTCAACGAGTCAATTATCTTCAAGCTGCATTTGTTTTTAGGAATGACTCTGTTTTTACTCACGCCGTTTACTCGCTTGGTCCATGTGATCAGCGCACCCGTCTGGTACCTGCTTCGCAGTGGCTACCAAGTGGTGCGCTCAAGAGGATAGAAACCCTGTCGCCGGGTCGAGTCTATGCGAGAGCACGGCCCGACCCGGCTTGTAGGGGAAAAGGACTTAGTCGCGCCACGTTTGAACACTCAAAGAGGAATGGACAATGTCACCTATTGATCTTGAACTAAGCGAGCTGGGTCTGCGTATCGACGCAGCACTTGGTGAGCTAAAAATTGCAGGCTTTCACTTCCCCACCGCGACAGACCCTCAATCACTCAAGGGTGAATTTTGTGTCGTCAAACTGGAAGGCGGAGGCAGCGGCCTGTCCTATACACTGGCGCAAGATCATGGTTTTGACCGCTCGGCATTCCCTATGCCGCAAGCAGGCGACTTAGCAATTGATTGGGTGATGCGCTTCGGCGCACCGCCCAATCAAATACCCGGCCCCCAACGCGCGGCGGCTCTGGCCACCATCAACGCACTTTACAACGCACTTTTGCGTCGCACCAATACCTTGCTCCCACCCGCCGACAACAGCTTTGGACTAAGCGACATCCAAAGAGGTGACAAAGTTGGCATGATCGGGTTTTTCCCACCTCTGGTCAAACGACTTCGCAGCCTGCAGGTGGACCTTACTGTTATTGAGCTCAGGCGCGACCTTGAGCGAGAACACCCAGGACTTACTGTTACCACCGATCGCCGTAGGCTGGCTCCCTGCACCAAAGTGCTCTGCACCAGCACGACTCTGCTTAACCAAACGCTCCCGGACATGATTGCCGCTGCACCCAATGCCCGTGAGTTTTCTCTACTTGGCCCAAGCGCGGGCTGCCCACCCGACGCTTTGTTTGCGGTGGGTGTCAGCACCTTAGCCAGTGCTCAAATAACCGACGACGATACCCTGTGGCAACGCTTGGTCAACGGAGAAAAACTCGGTGACGCCCGCCGCAAATGCACAATCACAACCAACAGTATCCCCTCTACGCTCTCTCTGATTGAGTCTCTCTAGACACAAGTTAAGGAGCGGGTTCAAATGAAACAAGCATGGCTCGCCAACCTCAATCCCAGTTACTTCACCCTCACCATGGCGACTGGTATTGTAGCCATTGCACTGCAAATTCATGGCTACCAATACTTATCAGCACCACTTACAGCCCTGGCACTCGTTAGCTGGATCACACTGTTGGCGCTGTACACATGGCGCCTGATCAAATACCCACTCGCTGTTTTTGACAACCTGCGAACACCAGGCACCGCTTTCAGTTTTTTTAGCTTTGTCGCCGCCTCCAATGTCTGCGGATTACTGCTTCACAACATGGGATTTTTCAAACTCGCACTGGCAACTTGGTTCGTATCGTTTGTCTATTGGTCAACCGTGCTCTATCTCAGTTTTGCCTCTCTTTGTATTGGCAGACCCGGTCAACTCTCTAACATTGTCGACGGCGGGTGGCTCATGATGATTGTTGCCACGCAGTCGCTGGTTCTGCTAGGTGCCAGAGTGGCCCACACACTGGGGGCATACCAAAACGCAATGATGGTCGAGATCACCATGCTGTGGTGCCTCGGCGTGCTGTTCTACGGCATTTTTGTCACGTTGTTTTGCTATCGAATATTCTTTACCAAGACCGATGTCGAAGACTTTACACCGCTGATATGGGTGGTGATGGGAGCAGCGGCAATTAGCGCTAACGCGGCCAGTAGTCTGGTGCTCGCCAAACCCGGTTTAGCAACACTGGCTGAACTTCGCCCGGTGGTCCAGATGAGTGCCATTTTGTGGTGGACTTGGGCAAGTTGGTGGATTCCCATGCTGTTTGGCATTGGGCTGTGGAAGCACGGCTATCACCAAACCCCGCTGGTGTACACACCCGCTCTATGGAGTATGGTCTTTCCTCTGGGTATGTATTGCGTTGCCACTAAAAAACTAGTGCTGTCTGCGCAGTTTACGCCGCTGCTCACCCTCTCTTCGAGCGTGCTATGGATAGCTTGTATTGCATGGATATTTGTTGTCACTGCTTATCTCAAATCCACCTACAACAATTTGTGAGCAAGTAAGATCCACAAAAACTATCGGTGCTGCCATTCGCTTGCTTCGGATAGAAAGACCCGCCAATGTGGCAGGTCTATCCGAGCAGACAGACGACCCGCTAGTCGATGTCAGAGAGATCCAACCGAGCGGCGGCCTCAAGCCTGTACTTGCTCCTCCCTGTCTCCTCATCCCAGCCAATCTCAGCGTGAATCGAGACATCCGCCAGTTCATCGACCGACACTTCGCATAGTGCTTCCACAGGGCTATCACCCGCGTCTGCCCAAACAAAACCATGACACAGAGTATTACTCCAATCGTCCGTCGGCGCCTCATCGGCTGGCACGACAACAAAAAACTCCGTGCCGCTGCTCAGCCCCATGACCGGTACGACGGTGATGTCTGGCCACTCTATCGGAGGCAAGACGGGTGGCTCCACGATAGGGGGAAGTATGCCCCACCAACCCTCTTTGGCATCATTCCAATTATCGTCATTGTCGCAGTGGTTTTCTGTCACAGCTTCGCAGTACTGAGCAGATACCAGTTTGCCTTCACCATCAAAGCTCTCACGATGCAATCGCGCTGGCTCGTCATCACCCTGATGGGTGGTTGAGCTCAAGCTGCCACCATCATCATTGGCCAGTGCACGCCAGTCGTGCTGGTAATTAATATCACCCCAGCGCTCGCGGTTACTGCCACTGACACGCACGCCATTGCGCCCATCGTTGAGTTCTTCAATCTTCTGCTGCAAACTCCCCGCGTCGCTAATGTCACCGCTGTCTTGATCAATAGACCAACGGTACAGCAGCTCTATTGTTTTGGTCTGCGCTGCATCGTTATAAGTTGCTTGGGTGGTACTTGACCCGGCGAAATCCTCGTGGCGCCAGCTCAACTGTCGATCTACAGAAAACCGATCCTTGGCGGCATTCCATTGATAGGTCGCGCGCTCCTGCTCTTGATCCATCGGGCGGTTAACGGTCAATGACCAATCATAGGGCTGCCCGGGTGAGACGGTGTAGCGCACTTCTCCCAAAGGCAAGTTTCCACCCGGAGCGACCGGAATAGACAACGGCAGCACTTCCACCCCTCCTCTTTCGCTCATGCCTTCGAGTGTGTCGTACAGCTCATCCGGATACTCAATAGTTAGCGTGCCTGCTGGGATAACACATTCCTGTCCGGCAGGAATTGCGGCGCAATAGCTGCGGATGTCACCGAAAACAGTGTCTAGCTCTTTCATCGACATCTCAAAGTCAACAATGACCATCTCTGCTTCAGCCACCTGCATCTGCACTTCAAAGTATGCTGGGCTCAAATCATCACGATCGAAGATATAAGGCGGCGAAGTTGCAGACGAGCCGTCAGAGGACGTGGCTTGCCCTCCTGCAGCCGCAGCGCTGACCGCAGCCTCGGCCCCGTGGCGGGGCGAAAAGCTACTCGGCCAATTAACTGACGCACTTTCGGGCATGGTTTTATTGCGGTAGCTTGAATTGTCGGTTGTGTCAGAGCCTTGATCGCTACAGGCGGCAAGCACGAGGCTGGCGACAAACGACAGCGTCACAGGATGGCGTAATAAACGAGCCATAGTGGTTCTCCAGTTGAGGGCTTTTATTTTATGGTATTTTTATACCATATACGAACCAATTATAGCGCCGAGCAGTGCTTTTTCTTGAATATTTGTTACATTTTTACCATTTTTGGACGATAATCTCAGTATGATCACACGTGAATTGGCTATCCGCCAAGCGCTGGCCAGATTACTTAAACCCTTGATTCGCCTGCTATTGCGTAATGGCATCGCGTTCGCGGAATTTGCCGAAGTGGCCCGCAAAGCCTATGTCGATGTGGCCGCTGAAGACTTTGCCGTCCCAGGTCGCAAGCAGACGCACTCGCGCATTGCGGTCCTCACCGGCATCCATCGTCGCGAGGTTAACCGGCTACGGGAAATGGAAGAAGCCGCCGCGCCGCCCACGCGCAAACGCAACCGCGCGGCACGCGTGATTGCCGGCTGGTTAGACGACCCTGACTTCAGCATCGGGGAGCAACCAAAAGAGCTGTCAATAGCCGAGGATTTCACCGAGTTGGTTCGCCGCCACGGCGGAGACATACCTGCACGTGCTGTACTGGACGAGCTACTGCGTGTCGGGGCCATAGAGAGGTCTGGCGAAGAGTCCGTAAAACTTGTGGTCGAGGTTTTCTCCTCGGTTGGCGGCGATGTGGATTGGTTTGCGTTGCTGGGCGAAAGCACGGCCGACTTGCTGAGCACACTGGACCACAACTTTGCGCATTCTAGAGAAACGTCTCGACTACAGCTGACCGTCGCCTACGACCACATCCCCGACGAAGCACTGCAAACCGTACGCACTGTCAGTCATGAACGCTCTATGGCATTTCTGCACGAGCTCAATCGATTTTTCCGCACCCAAGACAAGGACAGCAACGCCGACCTTAGTGGAGAGGGACGCCACAGGGCCGGCATTGGCCTGTATTATTTTGAACATCCGGTCGAGGTCAATGATGAATCAACCTAGCATGATTATCATACAAACACGCGTACTTTGGCGCCGGTTCCGTTGGGTGGTACCGATGCTGGTCGGCGCACTGCTGCAAGGTTGTGATGGCGGGCTGTACGGCACTGGCTCAGGACCCAAACCCCTGCCTGGTAGCAGCTACGAAACTCGCTCCATGCCGCAAACATTGCAAGCTGATCCCCCGGTTTCGCTGCTGAGCCGGTCCGCAGTCGCACCAAGCGACAAGGGGCGCTACGAAACACTGGGTCTCAATTCGGTTGCCCCATGCGCTGCTGGCAGCTGTGACGACATGGCAAGAAGTGCAGCGGCACGCCAGACATTGGTGCAACAGTTAAATGCGCTAACGCGTACGGTGCTCGACGCCGAGGAGATTGCACTGAGCATTGATGCCTCTCTCGAGGCAATCCGCGACCGTTGCGCTACAACAGCAAACAACAACAGTTGTGAGATCGACGCGGGTGAGATCACGCTGACACTCGACGTAGACTTAGCCCTGACAATGTTCGAGCGACACCGAGCCCTGTTGCTGGCAATGGCCTCAATTGACACGGCGGAGCGCCTGCAGATCGATCAGGCACTGATTGAACACTACCTGACTGCAACGGGACAACAAACTGCACCAGCCATGAGCTACCGACGCAGCAACGATTCGAACTGGACTGACGAAATCTCACTCACTGTTGCCCCACTTTCAAGCCCTGAGGCTAATCCGCTTGATTTACATATTCGCTGGCGTGACGGCGAGCCTGACGTTTTGCTGAGCCTAGAAAACCGCAACGCGCTGCTGTCATTGCAACTCGATGTGGATGTCATTGACGGTTACCTATCCTCGACATCGCACTTGACCCTGGACACTGCCACTTCCGAAAACACACTGTCACTAGCGCTGGCCGCTCCATCAACTAACAACAGGGGCCCCGTACAATTGGATGCACGCAGTCGAATCGACGGCGATTCAAGTGAACAGCGCTTCAACTGGAATGGCCAAGCTGATTCGCTTGGAGGTTTTTTGAGAACCCAGGACGATTTGGCGATTGAAGGCAACACCAGCAATCGATTACTCGAGGAATCATTTGACGCCGGAGGTGAAACGCTGGCTGGTGGCTGGTGTGATCTGGCCCCCATGGCACTGGAATGCGCTCTTGACTGGACACCATTTGACGCCACTCTACCAACCGCAACAGACGTGGATGAATACTACATCGAAGCAGGCAGCGACAACCTAGAACAACTCGAGTCCGACAACTATCGAGTTACAGGGCTTTCAGAAGAAGTGGTGTTTTTTGCCGTTATCGAAAAGGGCACCAACCCTGCATTATCAGACTGGCTGTGTGACGGCATGGTACTGCCCAATGACGAGCAAAGCTTATTTTGCTGGGCCGATGCGCTCAACCCTGCCGAACTTGATATCATCGACACGACTGACCTGATTTCATTTTCACTGTTACCTAATGCTCAACTTGTAATGACCGAGCCCTAGCTCGGATCAGGCATAAAAATGGCGAACCTTATTTTGCATCACCTGAGCAGTTCAAACTAATTACCCGCCACAAGGCAGAGCAGACTCATCATTCTTGAGTGCTCTGGCCTGAATCATCTATTTGATAGCGAACAGCCTAAGCGTACCGCGCTTCGTCATGCAGCGCCCCATACGTATCGTGTACATTTTTTTGCCACCTCACTGGTTGATAGGCACATTTCAGTCAGTGGTGCTGGCGGCAAGCAGCTCACCGCCACCGCGGACCTTCTTTTATGTACCG
>JBMYWE010000020.1:11490-13892 GCA_049607125.1 Granulosicoccaceae bacterium
TTATCAACCAAAGCAGCGGTTTCTACGCCACAATCAAAAACCTCAAACTGCCCTACGGCGAAATCCAACCAGCGGTTGTTTTTGACAATGAGGCCAGAACTGGGCCGAAATTCGCTCTTGTTGACTTACCACCAACATGCCTACTGACATTGGGTTGTCAGGATACGCCGATTAACCTAGGCTGACCCTCTTACGCCCAGAGCAAATCTATGCAGCAGCAACGCTTGATCGGTATCGTCTTGGTGACGCTATCTGCGGTCACTTTCAGCACAGCCGGGTTATTTGTCAAAGGTGTCTCGGCTGGCTCCTACGCCATTGTTTTCTGGCGCAGCCTTGGCGCCATAGCCGCCATATTTACCTACACATACTGCAAAGGACAGCTCAAAAACGAACAGCAAAACTTTGGCTCTGTTGCATGGGCAGTATCCATTGTCGGCGCCTTGGGCACGCTCGCCTTTGTACCGGCCTTTAAATATACCTCTATCGCCAACGTCTCGATCATCTACGCCGCCGCCCCCTTTGTCAGCGCTGGCATCGCCTATCTCTGGATGCGAGAGATACCCGCTCGAGCCACTCTCTACGGCAGCGTTGTCGTGGTGCTGGGTGTCGCGATTATCTTTGGCGAGTCTGTGGGGCAGAGCCAGCTGCTCGGCGACTTGCTCGCGTTGATTATGACCGCTTTTATGGCACTGGTGGTGTGCATCTACCGACGCTACCCCAACACTTCAACCCTGGGACCTGCGGCTATGATGGCCCTACTGCTTGTTCCAGTTGGTTTCGTATTCGACACTCCCTTCAATATTCCAACAGTCGAAATTGGTCTCTGCCTACTGTTTGGGCTGGTATTTGCCTTGGCATCGGTTACTCTGGCCGAGGGCGCGCGTCGACTCCCCGCTGCACAAACATCTCTGCTCAGTGCCCTTGAGATGCCGCTGGCGCCAATTTGGGCACTATTATTATTCAGCGAAACACCCGCGTTGAGTACGCTTATCGGCGGGCTACTCATCGCCGTCGCGGTTGTAGCGGCAACACTCAAAAACTAGGAATTTCTTATGCCCACCACAGACAAGCTAAACGCAAGATTTATCCAGTTCATCCACGCTCAACCGATGTTCTTTGTCGCCACCGCAGCGGCCGACGGACGAGTTAACGTTTCTCCCAAAGGCCTAGACTCGCTGCGTATTCTGGACAACGGCCGTATCCAGTGGCTCAATCTCAGTGGCAGCGGCAACGAAACCGCTGCCCACGTGCGCAGCCACCCACGTATGACGCTGATGTTCTGCTCAATGGACGACAAACCGCTGATCCTGCGCGTCTACGGCACCGCCAAAGTACTTCACCCCCGCGACAACGAGTGGCCCGAAGCACTACAGCAGTTTCCCAAAATGGCAGGCAGTCGTCAGATTTTTGATCTGACAATAGAATTGGTACAAACCTCCTGCGGAACAGGTGTGCCCGTGATGCAATTGTCTCGGACCCGTGCCGATGAAGAACTACTGCCGTTTTACGAAGAGATGGGAGAAAAAGGGGTTAAGGACTACTGGTCACGAAAGAATATGTTGAGTATTGACGGTACCCCGACAGGGCTATTCGACAAATAAAGACAAACCAGCCGTCTGTAGCATGTCAAAAAAGGCTTACTTAACACCTTGCTCTGAGGAAATCCGCGAGCGACAGCGAGTTGTATTTCCGCGAAGCATCTGGTTATGCACTCTCGCCAACTGACACAGCCAAAACCCAACCGGACAGCCCATAAGATGTGCTTAGTGAAAAGCACTTTAGCTGCTTTGTAGACATGTCATGCGCAAATTTTTCCTTAGTGCTCGCATCTAACGGCAATCCATATTTTTGATAGCGCTTCAACTCATTAGAAGCACTCTCGTAAAACACCTCAACATCATCTTCACAAAACTCCAAGATGATGTTGCCTCCGAGCGCATGCTCCAGAAGGTGACCTACTACGCCTGAAAAAACTAGTTGAACCTCATGAGCACCATGATGCTCGCGAAGACACATTTTTATCTCTTGGCTCGACGAATCGACTTCGTACTTATAGATGTTGTAGTCGTGATAAGAGTTCATAGCTACTTATGCTTAACGCCCACAACAGCGGGCGCACGGTACGAACGTCCGGTGACCGAAAGGAACGAACTGACTGTTATTGTTTGCTCTAATCTTCATCAGCAAACCAGGCGCATCCAATATTAACCATTCCAATTGCTATAACCCCCGTGTCAAATGTCGCTTCTGTCGCTGGTCTCCACATAGCATCAAACTCTCCGCCCTTCTTCGTTAACCCAAAGTCTCCATTCGTGAAGTACTGAGTTCGACCATAAAACTTTGAAAGAAATTCTTTTGCGAGTTTTTCAGCTGTGCCTGTCGACATAATTCTGGAGCTAAAT
>JBMYWE010000021.1:0-13782 GCA_049607125.1 Granulosicoccaceae bacterium
GCTGTACCTTTTGTTCTATCACCGAGCATGAGGGTCGTGTGATTCAAAGTCGTTCGGAAGACTCGATTGTGCGAGAAGTCGAAGAGATCCGAGATCGGGTGCCGGGTTTTACTGGGGTGGTCTCTGATCTCGGTGGACCGACTGCCAATATGTATCGCCTGGCTTGTAAAGACCCAGCGATAGAAAAAGTCTGTCGGCGACTGAGTTGCGTCTATCCCGATATATGTAAAAATCTCAACACAGATCATACCCCGCTGGTCAATTTGTATCGCCGTGTGCGGGAGCTGCCCGGTGTAAAAAAGGTTTTGATAGCATCAGGATTGCGTTATGACTTGGCTATCCGTGATAAAACTTACATCAAAGAGCTAGTTTCGCACCATGTGGGTGGCTACCTAAAAATTGCCCCGGAGCACACCGAAGAAAACGCGCTTAATCGTATGATGAAGCCCGGTATAGGCACCTACGATGCCTTCAAGCGGCTATTTGATAAGTACTCAAAAGAGGCAGGTAAAGAGCAATATTTAATACCTTACTTTATCGCTGCACATCCGGGTACACAGGACGAGGATATGATGAATCTCGCTCTGTGGCTCAAGCGCAACGGTTTTCGTGCAGACCAGGTGCAGGCCTTCTTGCCTAGTCCAATGGCGCTGGCGACAGCCATGTACCACTCGGGGCGTAACCCGCTTAAAGGTATTAAACGCGAGGGTTCAGAAGAGGTGGAGTCACCCAAGGGGCTGCGGCAGCGACGTCTACACAAGGCCTTTCTGCGCTACCACGATGCTGAAAATTGGCCGATGCTTCGCGAGGCACTCAAACGCATGGGGCGTGCCGATTTAATTGGCAACGGTAAGCGACATTTGATTCCTACCTTTCAACCCAAAGGTACAGGTGGAGCGGGAGAGGGCAAGCGCGCCGTGTTGAAAAATCGGGCAAAAACTAAACCCTTTATGACCAAACACACACACCCTAGGCCGAAGAAGGCGAGATAACTATTTGTTCTTCGGTTTATTGTAAAGATGTGCCTGCCTGTCTATTCAAGCCAGTGCATTTGTTCTGGCGATTGCTTACAAAGGGTGTCAAGAGATGCAGCGGAGCAGTAGAATACCACTAAGTGCTACCTTAGGCATGATGGCATCGGCTAATCGGGAGGGAATGTGGCAAATAGCCTGAGGCCCAATCAATGAAAGACTTGATGCGAGTCCTGCCGCGGATGGTTTTGCCACGCCAGTACTTTACTCTGACGCTCGCTCTAGGAACCGTTCTCACGCTTGCAATATCTTCGTATGAACTCTGGAGCTACTACAAGCTCTCCGAGCAAGAGTTGCAGCAAACCGCCAGTCGAGTCAGAAATTTTTACTACCAAAGTCTTGTCAACAGTCTTTGGATTCGCGATTCGCGACAACTGCAAGTTCTGGTAGACGGTATCGTAGAGTTTGAACCAGTCGCACATGTGCATATAGAAGATGAATATGAGAGTTGGGAGGCGGGTGTTCGCCCTCTCAATATCGAGCCCGACTTGTTGTTACCCTTGGTTTACGGCGATGACCCAGATCCGATACAAATTGGGCGTTTTTCGCTGTCCTTTGAATGGCGTGGAGTGCCTGACGATCTAGTCTCTAAAGGGCTCAACCTGCTGTTATTCAACGGTATTAAAGCGTTGATCATGCTTGGCTTCTCGCTGGCTTTGTTTCACATGTTGGTGAGTCGCTATGTGGTCGCGATCGATGATCATCTGCGCGGGTTGAATCCGGAGAGAGGCGTTCAACTGTTGCGTTTCCCGCCGCGTAGCTTGGCCAAGGGGCGCAATGAGATTGACTCCGTAGTAGCGACCATCAATATCCTGAATTACCGCTTGGTGGAGAGTGTGCGTGAACTGCGTTTACACGGGGCGCAGCTGGAGCAACGCGTGGTCGAGCGCACGCAGGCACTTGAAAAAGCTAACGAGCGCGCGCTGCGTAATGAGCGGCTCACCGCCATCGGTACCTTGGTGGGTAAAGTTAGCCATGAATTGCGTAACCCATTGGGCACCATTCAAGCATCACTGGCTCTACTGCAACGAAATCGCACAGCAAATCCAGAGTTGCAAAAAAGTGCCTACCAGCGCATCGAGAGAAACATTGATCGCTGTGACAAGTTGGTGCGGGAATTGTTGATCTATTCGCAGGTGCCTGCGGACCCCGAAGGTTGGGTGAGTCTGGATGAAACGGTGACATCTATTGTTGAGGAGCATCGACTCGCCTTGCAGGATAACTGCGAACTCACCGTCAATGTGCAAAGCGGGGCCAGCGTGTGGTTTATCCCAGAGCAATTGCATCGATTGCTAAGCAATTTAATCAACAACGCGGCGGATGCCGTAGGTGATCGTGAAAACGGGCGTATTGACGTGTCGACATCCCTTGAGAGTGAGTCCGCAGTGCTTTCAGTGACAGATAACGGCTGCGGCATCCCCGAGGATGTGCGCGAGCGAATTTTCGAACCTATGTTTTCGACCAAGCCATTTGGATTTGGTTTTGGCTTGAGCGTCGTCTTGCAAGTGGTGCAGTCTAGCGAAGCGGAGATCCAAGTTGAACATTTGAATCAGGGCGCGCGTTTTGTGGTGCGCTTTAATCGAGGCATGAGTGGAGTACTTGGCTAGCGAGTCTCTCGCAGCACTTGTCGGTGCTGATGTTGAATGTACTCGTTTGTTATTACGTGCAGTGCTCAGCGATCGAGGTGTTTGAGGCGCAGTTGGACGGGGGTGTTGCTCTCCGGCTCAGACAGCCCTGAAAGTGACAAGCCCAGTAGTCGAACGGATTTTTGCACGGCGTCGGTGCGCTCTAGCAGCAGGGGTAGGAAGGGCTCGATATCGCGCGTGTTGCGTACAGCGGGCGCCGCTCGGCACTGGCGAGTCACCGTGTCAAAGTTGGGGTATCGGGCTTTGATTGTAATCGTCTCTGCCGCTAGCTGCTTTTTCTCCAATGTACGTGCGAGCCGTTGAGACAGACCGAGTAACACTTCCAGCATTTGATCACGATCACTCAGGTTATCACTGAAAGTTGTCTCGGCACCGATTGATTTTCGTTCGCCGTTGCCATCTACGGCGCGCTCGTCGATACCACGAGCGATGTCGTGAAGAAATTGCGACCACTTGCCAAAATGTTTTTGCAAGGCCGGTAGTGACCATCGACGCAAATCGGCTCCCGTACGAATGCCCAGCGAGTTCATTCTGGCCTCGGTGGCCTTGCCTACGCCGTAAAACTTGCCAATGGCCAGTTGGGCAACAAATTCTTCACCCCGCTCGGGAGGGATAACGAACTGCCCGTTGGGCTTGCGCATATCCGAGGCCATTTTTGCCAAGAATTTGTTATATGAGATGCCGGCGGAGGCGGTCAGTTGGGTTTCGTCAAAAATGCATTGCCGGACAACTTTGGCCAATTCAGAAGCTCTTTGCTCGGCGCAAGCTTCGGTGACGTCTAAGTAAGCCTCGTCAAGAGAGAGTGGCTCGATGGTGTTGGTGTAGCGAAGGAATATCTCTCTGATTTGTTGCGAGGCCTCTTGGTAGGCATTGAATCTTGGACGTACAAAAACGGCCTTTGGGCATAGTCTGGCTGCCCGTGCGCAAGGCATAGCGGAAAACACACCAAAGGCGCGGGCCTCATAGCTGGCTGCCGCCACAACACCACGAGAGTTGGGTTTTCCGCCCACCAACACAGGGCGTCCACGTAGCGAGGGGTTGTCTCTTTGCTCGATGGAGGCAAAAAAAGCGTCCATATCGATGTGTATGATTTTGCGCGTCATGGGGTGCCGACAGCCTGCTCAAGAACTATTACCTACTGCGAGTGAGGTATTTTGGCTGGGCGACCCAGCCCATTCCCCTGATTCTTTTGACCCATAAACGGGGCCGCCCAGGTCACGGTGCGCCCCAATTCGTCAATGATGAACGGGGCGCCTAGCCAAAACCTCTCACTCTCGTGACGACACTGACAGCGGAACAGGCCGCTAGGTGTTTTATGCTGATTATACACACAGTCGTATCTATGCGTTGGATAAGCCAAGTCACTCCAGAATATTCATCGGACAAGGTGCGTAGATGCTCAATCGACGCTAAAGAGCACCATGGCGAGCCAGTCGGTAACAAGGGCTGGTTGCTCGAGGCCTTCTATCTCCACGTTGACCTTATAGCGGATTAGCAGGCGGCCTTGTTTTTTGAGATGGCAGTCTTGCAGCTTAAAATGTGCGCGTATTTTGCTGCCGCTAGGCACGGGGTTTAAAAAGCGTAACTTGTCGATGCCGTAGTTGAGCGTTTCAATCTCGCCTTCAACATGGGGAAAACATTGTTCAGCGAAGCTGCTCAACAGAGACAGGGTAAAAAAACCGTGTGCGATTGTGCCGCCGAATGGGGTTTCCAGACGCGCTCTCTCGGGGTCTATGTGAATAAATTGATGATCCCGTGTGACATCAGCGAAAGCGTTGATCATGTCTTGGCTCAGCTCTATCCAATCGCTGGGAGCTAGCTGAAGCTCGTGAGTGTTGAGTAGTTGCTCAGGGGTGTAGGTTGTCATAATTCAGGGTGATTCTTACTGTAAAAACTAAGCTCTATTCTACGCCTACAGGGTGAGTTTCACAGGTAGTAGTCGGGCCCCTTTTTCAGGTATTGGTCGCGGATTTTTTGGTCGGGCAATCCACTGCATTTGCTCGAGGGCTTGCAGGCCAAGGTTCGTGAAATAGGCCTCAGCTCTGCCGCATGTCGGTGGCTATTAGCCAAGTCTAGGAAATGACTTGGTGCAATGCTCAAGCGCATCGTTTCTTGTTTTGCAAGGTGGCTCAGCGCCTTGTCCTCTAACTACCAGCTATTCGAGTGGTTTACTGGCTGTGAACCTCGAATCGCCGGCGAAAAAAAAGGCGACCGGAGGGCCGCCTTGATCTAACACAAGGCAATCTAAAACTTATAGCTATAAGTGACTCCAAAGCCAATAGCATCATTGGATTCGAAGCTCGCTACTTGTCCGGCAGCGTTGGTGGTAGTGTCGCCTATTTCTATGAAGCTGATTCCTGCTCGCAGTGTCGCGTGCTCGTCGTGCTTAAATGAGCCTGCCAGTGTGATGGAGTCGAAGCCGTCTGTGGGCGCCAAGTTGGCTGACACTTCACCGTTTGCGGCTTCATGGCCCAAAATCAGAGCGAGTGATACTTGGTCGTTTATGCGACGACCTAGGCCCAGTCTGTAGGTGGTTGTGTCATCGTCGTGGTCAACCAGCTTGTTTCCACCTGTTACCTGAAAGTAGACGGGAGGGTTCATTTCATTAGCGGACCACTCGGCCCAGTGGACTGAGCCAAACAACAGGGTCTTCGGATTGATACCCGTCTGAAAACTCAGGTTGACGCTCTGAGGTAGAGTGGTGTCTACCGTGTTGGCTGTATCGGGTATGTTATAGGGGCCAGTGCCGCCGACCACGTCAACCCCGGTGGCGCTCTCGACAACCGAACTCTCATGCTCAATCTCTGAGTTGTAGGTCAGAGCGACTCGCATGGCAATCTCTTTCATTTCATACGCTGCGCCAAAAACATAGCCCGTTGCACGGTCTTTTTCTGTTCTGACTTGGTAGTCGATAATCCGAAGAGGGTTGACTCCATCTAGAGAAATGGTGACGTTGACGTCCGCATCGGCGCTAAATTCACTCAATTTCGCACCACCGTAAACGCTGAATCTATCACCGATCTTGTATTTTAAGAGCGCAGTCAGCCCGCGTACACCGAGCTCAGCCCAAGAGTCGTTGTAGGTGTACAGAGGGTCGGTATTTCTGTAATACACATCGGCGCCATAGGGCTCAAGGTAGGCAATCGACCAATCCATTTTGTCGTTGATAGGTGCCTTGTAGGCGAAGCTCAAGTTTGAGTAGGTGCTAATGGCATCGCCTGAATTCTGAGTTGTTGGACCCAGAGGTACACTGCCTTCAACATTGGGGTTGGCTGTGGAGAAGCTGAACTCTGCGTAACGGCCGTCGTTGAACAAATAGTTGGGGGTCTGGGTATCTCTTTCGAAACCGCCAGCAAAAACGCTAGCAGGTAGAGCTAGGCCTAGGGCAATTAAGTTTTTTTTCACGCGATTTACCTCTGGGTATTCAGCTGTGCGCAACTTGTTGCTTGGCTCGCATTAAAGCCGCCAATACGGATAGTGCGCGGTATTTGTGGTTTATTCCATTTTGTTGATTGTTGACTAGTCCGGCAGTGAGCTTGAGCTTTTCACCTCGGGGCTCGAGCGTCTGCGAGCGAGTTGACCGTGATGAAAAATTTTAGCTCGAACCGAAAACTGCACAACAATTCCTGTGATGTAGAATAACTCGTATCCCTAGAGCTTCAGTTTGCAATATAGATCATATGTTGATCTTTTCGCTCAGTCCACGTCCAGATGGAAAATTTCATGTTGTACAGCCCAGAGCCTGCAAAACATAGAGGTAGAGAGGTAGAGAGGTAGAGGCGCTTTGTCTTGTCTGATCTTGCAAAGCCTCTTCGTCATCAATCGCAACAAGCTCAGGCGGCAGACTTTACGTGTCGCGCTTTTTGGTTACAGATCGAGAGCGGATTGATCGGGAGCTGAGTTGTGCTTGAGCAGTGCTGTCTAACGTGAGATAGGGGTGACTTACTCGACTACCTGACAAGGCAAATCTTGTTGCGAAAGCACACCCCAAGCAGCCCACGATAGATGCCTAAGGGTGTGCATTTGTACGTTTCGCTGGAGTCGTCGGAAAATTGACGACCCAATATGTTTGACCGGCTACTTTGAGATAAACCGAACTTTACCCTGACCGTATTTGCCTGTGTCGAGGTTAAAGGTAACTTCCTGAGTCTCACCTTCTAGGCTAACCCCAGCGTCGTTGGCGGCTTCGACAGTGGTCAGTTTCAGGTGAGCGGTTGAGTCGTCCATGTAAAGCGCGGAAAAAATGTTCATCACTTCGTAGAGATTGGCGGAAGCCATCTCAGTCAGTACACCTTCCTCTATCATGTCTTCGGCGGCCCCCGGGGGTACCATCGACAAGGCTGCACCCAAGCCTGCCGCGATTGGCAGGTCACACAAGCAATAGGCGACGACTTCGTCTTGGCGGTTTCTAAACTCCGCCGCATGGCTTGCGCTGTTTGTGCTCAAGGCGTCGCAAGGGGTTATCTTGGCGGGGCCTCCCAAGATCATTTCCAGTGATTCGTTGAGTTCAGCTGGCTGAGGTAGTTTGTATGCTGACATGTCTCTTCCTTTTTCCATTGACTTAGCAGCTCCCAAGCCTTGTTTGAGCCTGATCTCAAACCTGGATTTGGCGAGGGAAAGTACTGCGAATAACTTAAATTACAGATACGTCATCGGCGCCACAATCGATCGCTTTAGAGTCTATTACGTGGGGCTAAAGGCGCATTGATCTTAATGAGAAAGACCAAAAAAATTGCTTTTTCTGCAGCAAATCAGTGACAAACAATAGCCTTATTCGCCAGATTACACCTAAGGAGGTGCCGAACAGGAAGGTACAGCATGTGTTGACTTACAGATTCTAAAGGTATTAAAGGGCTAGTCGATTGCCGAGGTATTCTCTATCAATAAGTGGTGCCGATCATGAAACTGGGTATGAAAAAACGGCTGGTTTACATCATGCTCGCGGTTGGTTTGGTTCCGGTGATCGCAGTGGCCATTGCTACAAAGTTCACGGCCATGACAGTGATGCGCGAGCTACAGCTTAGCGGTGCACAACTCAGTACGGCGTCGTCGGACTTACTGTTAGTGTCTTTGTCGATAGTAGCTGTAGCTGCCGTTGTGATTGTCGCGCTGGCTTGGCGAATTGCGTCTTGGTTTGAGCACACCCTTGGAGCCGATCCAGACGAAATTTACAATGCAGCCGATGCTATTGGTAAAGGAGATCTCAGCTCTAAGCCCAGCGATGCGGGGCGCTATGGCGCCTTTGCGGCAATTGTGGCCATGCGAGATCGCTTGGCTGAGACACTGGGTGAGGCACTCGAAATAGCTGATGACGTGAAACGCGGGTCAGCGGAGCTTTCGCAAGGTAATTTTGGTTTGAGCGAGCGCACGGAGCACCAAGCAGCGGAATTGCAGCAAACGACCGTTGCAATGGATGAGATGAGCGGCACCGTCAAGCAAAATGCCGATAACACCAACGCCGCCAGCGAGTTGGCGAGTAGTACTCGAGCGCGTGCGCGCAGCGGGGGTGATATTTCAGAGAAGGCTATCGCAGCGATGGAAGAGCTCGGCGACTCCAGCGCTAAGGTTGTGGATATCATTGGTGTAATCGACGAGATAGCCTTTCAGACCAATCTGCTTGCATTGAACGCGGCGGTCGAGGCTGCGCGTGCGGGAGAGCAGGGTCGTGGTTTTGCCGTTGTTGCCTCTGAAGTGCGTCAGCTAGCCGGACGAAGCGCCAAGGCTGCAAAGGAGATAAAAGAACTTATCCAAGACAGTGCCTCCAAGGTGGCGACGGGGACGGAGTTAGTGCGTAGTTCAGGCGAGGAGCTCTCTGCCATAGTGGAATCAGTGACTGAGTTGTCTGATTTGGTCGGTCAAATCAGCACGGCAAGCGGCGAGCAATTTTCCGGTATCGATCGAATTCGAGTCTCTTTGCAGCAGATTGATCACTCCACCCAGCAAAACTCAGCTCTGGTAGAAGAAGCCGCTGCAACCAGCGAAAAAATGAGCCAGCGTGTAAGTGAGCTGTCCAAGAAAATAGGCTTTTTCGAGGTAACAAATTCTCGACCTGTGGGAGGTAGCGTTAGCCAGAGTGCAGGTGAGGCGAGCACCACTGGTTCGCGGCCTGCTTCTGGAGTTGTATCAAAGCCTGCCCCTACCAATCGCTTGCCTGAAAGAGCGACAGTGGGGGCAGAGTCTGTTGCATCGGAGCCGTCTGTAGCAGAGAGCTACGTCGAACGTCGCAAGGCAGATAGACCGTGGCAAACACCTGCGACTGCGTCGTCGCGAAAGTCTGATTTGGACAATCCTGAGGCCATGTTAAAAAAGGAAGCTTCAGTGACAACAATTAAGCCTCAGGCGCCTTCCAAAACCGACAAGGCTTCACCCACGCTGTTAAAAAAAGCGGCGGGCGGCGACGACTTTTGGGAAGAATTTTAAATTTGTTAGGGCTTGCGCTGTTTGTCTTTGTTAAAAAGGCTGTAGCATTATCTTTGCGCGTGAAGTATTTAAATAAAACCATCTTTGATGATGACGGTTTTACCGATTTTTGTCCTGCCAATCCGTGTGTTGGCCGGATTTTTTTCAAGCAATTGGGAGATTCAATGTTGTGAGCGCGAGATCCGATGGATTCGGTTTTGCTTCGCTAGAATGTTCCGTAGACCGAGAATCTAAATAGAGTAATTAATCAGTATACTGCGCCAGTGCGCTTATTCTTACTGGTAATGCGCAAGTTCATCGACCAGCTTTTTCATGGTCTCAAGCATGCCCTCGCCCTCTACTGATAGCACCGCACAGGTGAATTTCAACAGCCATCGCCCCAAGTATTCGGGATACGCGGTAAGGAAGGTCATCACCTCTTTGTCGCCGCAAATTTCCGAGCCCAAGTAACCGTATTTGTAGCGTTCAGAATCCACTAGGTAGGCTTTGTCGGTGGCAAAGCACACCTTGATTTGTTGCAGTGTGTATTTGTCTTTAAGTGTTGCGAAGTAGCCTTTTAAACTGCGTATTTCTCGATTGGGGCAAGCTTCTGGCAAAACTTCAAGGTCTCCAATGCGGTCGAGTCTAAAATCGCGCATGGCCGTGCGTAGTTGGCACCAAGCGATCAAATGCCAATTGCCCGCGTAGTGGCTCAGGCCCACTGGTTCTACTTGGCGCTCGCTGGTTTCTCCGTTATATAAAGCGGTGTAGCTGAGCCACAACTGGCGGCGAGTCATCAGTGCCTGCTGACAGGTGTCAAAAGACTCGTCTTGAGTGGTGTGCGCGGTTGGCTGCGTTCCACTGATGGCAATCCGGGCTTGTAAATCTCTGATGCGATTTTGTTGTTGGCTGTCCATGACAGCCAGTAGTTTGTCCATCGCCGACTCGGCGCGCTGGCTGAGTGGTCCAGCGACATGCGCTTGGACACCTTTGACCCCGACCAACAGCGCAATGGCTTCGTCAGGGCTGAAGTTAATTGCCGGGAGCTGGTAGCTTCGATCGAGGTAGTAGCCAAGACCCGCTTCGGCCACTAGCGGTACGCCGGCATTTTCCAGGGAGCGCATATCTCTATAGATCGTGCGCTCGCTGACTCCATAGCGCTCAGCGAGGTCTGTTGCTCGCACAAGCCTGGACGTTTGCAGTTGCATCAAAATGGCGATTAGGCGGTCAAAGCGTTTCATAGCAATGTGTGCTTGGACGAAACCTCAGTCTACCAGCCTCAAACACCCACCTGGATGTGAGTGATATTTTTCTCGTTTTGGCTATCGACAAACTCGGTGTAGACTTCGCGAGTCTCACCGGCGGGTGTCAAACCGGCCGCTGCCAATTCCGGGAAAAATCGTTGATAGGTCTCTCCCAGCTGACGTAGATCCCCCCTGTGTACAGTTTCGGCGTAGCGCAGTGGGCCAAGGGTTGTGATCTCCGCGTTTCCTGAAAACCCTGAGGTGTCGGCCACGGGTACGGCGATCTCTAGTTTGAAGGGCGCTTGCAAGTCATCGCTCATGTCGCGGTAGACAAAAACCATCGGGCCAGTTTGAGTTAGTTGAGCCTTTTCCAGAGTCTGGAGGAGTTGCATTGGCAGCTCACCTACGTCTGCAGTGAGGGTACTGAGTTTAGTTTCAAGGCGAAGGCAAATAGCCGGTTGAGCGTTACTTGTGTGGATGTCCATTGAGGGGTCTCCTGATCTCTGGTTGGGCGTCGAAGCGTCGACACCTGCAGATTATCGGGAGACCCTGACAGCACTGTGTCAGGAGTAAGGAGAGATGGGCTTTAGTGGTTTTGCGCTCGCGCCACAACGATCGAAATGTTGTCACTGCCGCCTCTACTCAAAGCCAAGGCCAACAGTCTAGAGGTGGCGTCGTTGATATTGGGCATTTTCAGGTGCTCACCTATCTCGTCATCGCTGACATGGCGATACAGCCCATCGCTGCAGAGCAAAAAGGTGTCGCCAGGCTCGGTAGTAGCGAACTCTAAGTCTATTTGTAGCTGATGACCAACACCAACCGCTCGGGTGATGACATTGCCAGAGGGGTGTTTTTCGGCTTCTTCTTTGGTGATTTTGCCTTGATCCACCAACTCTTGCACTAGGCTGTGGTCGTGGGTCATTTGCTGAGTTTGGCCACCGCGACGGCGATACACTCGGCTGTCTCCCACCCAAATAAAGAAGCAAAAGGGGTCGTGTGCAAATAGCATGGCCGCGGTGCTGCCCATGACGCGTTTCTTGCCGGCGCGGGCACCGGTGCGCATGCAGGTGCGATTAGCCTCCTTGAGGCGTAACTCAATTTCGGCCACATTGTCCGAGAGGTCTTGCTGGCGGTTGAAATCCACCATCGCATCGATAATGGTCTGGCTGGCTTGGTCGCCGCCCCAGTGCCCTCCCATGCCGTCGGCGACCACCCACAAACCCTGCTCGCGGTGGTCGAGGATGGCGTCTTCGTTGTGTTTGCGCACAAAGCCTGTGTGCGTGACGGCACAGCTGGCCCAGCGCGCCGTGCGTTCGTCCGCAGGGTCGAGCGGGGGCGCCGACATGGCACTCAACAAATTGTTCAGCTTATCTGCTGGTGTGGCGTTCACTAGGCTCATGGTGTTTTCAATTCTATTTTTGTCCCAAGCGCCGTATTCGGCGTGGGTGCCATCCAAACTTTCTGGTTATTTTTGATTCCGAGCGGACCGATCGTCGGGACGCGTGCGATCCCTTTTGACGAGCTGCATCCCAGCGTCGCTTTTCTGTTCACTTGCCCTGTAAACTGTAGACCTAAATATAGTTAAGTCTCAGCCTTTGGCCGCTGGGCCTGTCTTAAAAACAATGCAATCTCGCGCTTGCTTACTTGGCTTGGGCGAGTATTTTTCAGGAATCCGATCAACATCATGACCGTTCGTACCCGTTTTGCCCCCAGTCCCACCGGATATCTTCACGTTGGCGGCGCCCGCACTGCTTTGTTCAGCTGGTTATATGCCAAGCAACAGGGCGGCCAATTTGTCCTGCGCGTGGAAGATACCGACAGAGAACGCTCAACTGAAGAATCGGTGCAAGCTATTTTGGACGGTATGACATGGTTGGGGCTCGAGGCGGACGAAGGCCCCATTTTTCAGACAGATCGCTTCGACCGCTACGCTGAGGTGATCGAGCAGTTTCTGGTCGAGGGCCATGCCTACAAGTGTTATTGCAGTCGCGAGCGACTCGATGCGGTACGCGAAGAGCAAATGGCTAACAAGCAGAAGCCTCGCTACGACGGGCATTGCCGCAACACGGAGCAAGCGCCCGCCGACGAGGCGCCCTACGTTATTCGCTTTCGCAATCCCGCCGACGGTGTTGTCGCATGGGATGACGCTGTCTACGGCAGAATAGAGATTTCCAACACAGAGCTAGACGATCTCATCATTGCACGCACCGACGGTACGCCTACCTACAATTTCTGTGTAGTGGTGGATGACCTGGACATGAAGATCACACATGTAGTACGCGGAGATGATCACATCAACAATACGCCCCGCCAGATCAACATGATGCAGGCATTGGAAGCTGAACTTCCCGTGTTTGCCCACCTGCCGATGATTCTCGGTGACGATGGCAAGCGACTATCCAAGCGCCACGGAGCAGTGGGTGTGATGACCTACAAAGACAACGGTTACTTGCCGCAGGCTTTGCTCAATTATTTGGTGCGACTGGGTTGGTCGCACGGTGATCAAGAGCTGTTCAGTATTGATCAAATGATCGAGCTCTTCTCGCTCGAGTCGATCAATCGAGGCGGCTCGGTGTTCAACACTGAAAAGCTCGATTGGCTCAATGGGCAGTACATCAAGGCGCTATCAACCAATGAGCTAGGCCTAGCTTTCTCCGAGGCCCTGCAGTCGGCGGGAGTAGACACCGCAGACGGACCTGAAGCGGGGGAGGTTGCGGAGTTGCTGCGTGACCGTGCCAATACCTTGGTAGCGATGGTTGATCAGAGCTTGTTTTTTTACCAGCCTTTGCAGGGATACGATGAAAAGGCCGCCAAGAAAAACTTTAAACCCGCAGCGATTGCGCCACTGCAAGCAGTGCGAGCCAAGCTTGCGGCTGTTTCTGGGTGGTCTGCTGAATCTGTGCACCGGGCTATTGAACAGACAGTAGCTGAGCTTGAAGTGGGCTTTGGCAAGGTGGCTTTGCCGCTGCGGATCGCCGCAACTGGAGGCACTGCTTCTCCTGCCTTGGACGCCACTTTGGCCGTGTTGGGCCAATCGCTGACGCTGCAGCGAATTGATGACGCGGTGGCTCATATTGAGGCGTTGAACGCAGGTTAGTGAAGGGAATCTAGCGCAGGGTGTTGACGGGATGTCTATATGCCGATATTATTGAGCGCTTAGATTCGGGGGCTATAGCTCAGCTGGGAGAGCGCTACACTGGCAGTGTAGAGGTCGGCGGTTCGATCCCGCCTAGCTCCACCAGAAATACACTTAGCCAAGCTGCTTCAAAAATATTTAGACGTCCCCATCGTCTAGAGGCCTAGGACACCGCCCTTTCACGGCGGTAACAGGGGTTCGAATCCCCTTGGGGACGCCAAATAAAAAAGCCTTGTTCGAAAGAGCAGGGCTTTTTTATTTGGTGTGTCTTAAGTGATTTGAAGAGAACTCCACGGTTCGACACGAGAATGCATGGAAGCATTCTT
>JBMYWE010000022.1:0-5458 GCA_049607125.1 Granulosicoccaceae bacterium
GCCCACGGTCGGACTCCACATGGCCGACGTGGAAAAGCTCATCCGCGTTTTGCACCGTCTGGTGGCCATCGGCCACAGTGTTATTGTCATCGAGCACAATCTCGATCTGCTCGCCGAATGTGATTGGCTAGTTGATATGGGACCGGAAGCTGGTGCTGCTGGCGGTAAAGTTATAGCGCAGGGATTGCCGACTAAGGTGTGCAAATCAAAGAAGTCGATAACTGGCCAGTATCTTTCTGCAGTTTTTCCTTGAAAAATTGTGCATCATCGCGATGGGGACTCATGGCTTTGTGTGACATAAGCCGAGCTGATCACGCCGCGCGATTTTTAACACCGCACGCCCCAAGCTGCGTATAATTGCCGCTTTATCAAACACCTCGGAGAGGCCTGCCCATGAACGACCTGCAGAAGGTTATCGAAGAAGCCTTTGACAACCGCGACAACTTTTCAGCTGCCGACTGTGACCCAGATATTCGCCGCGCGGTCGAACAGGCCATTGAGCTGCTCGACAGCGGCGAAGCGCGCGTGGCGGAACGCCGCGCTGTAGGAGAATGGGAAGTCAACCAGTGGTTGAAAAAGGCCGTACTTCTGTCATTCAAATTGCGTGACAACGCGCCTATGAGCGCCGGCGGCTTTACTCAGTTCTATGACAAAGTCCCGAGCAAATTTGCCGAAATGACACCCGAGCAGTTCCAGCGTGCAGGTGTACGCGTGGTGCCACCCGCTGTTGCTCGCAAAGGCAGTTATTGCGCACCCAACACCGTATTGATGCCCTCTTACGTCAACATTGGCGCCTACGTCGATTCGGGTACCATGGTCGATACATGGGCAACCGTTGGCTCATGCGCGCAAATCGGTAAAAACGTCCATTTGTCTGGCGGTGTGGGTATCGGTGGCGTACTGGAACCTCTGCAAGCTGGCCCCACGATAATCGAAGACAACTGTTTTATCGGTGCACGCTCTGAAGTGGTAGAAGGTGTTATTGTCGAGGAAGGATCTGTGATTTCCATGGGCGTATACATCGGCCAGAGCACCAAAATATATGATCGAGAGCGAGATGAAGTCTCCTACGGCCGCGTGCCAGCAGGGTCGGTGGTTGTCTCGGGCAATCTGCCCTCCAGTGACGGCAAGTGCAGCCTGTACTGTGCAGTAATTGTCAAACGCGTAGACGCTAAAACTCGCGCCAAAACTGGCTTAAACGAATTGCTGCGCGACGTTGATTAACATGGCAGAGCTCACGTTGTTTGGTATCCCCAATTGCGATACCGTCAAAAAAGCTCGACGCTGGTTAGACTCGTGTGGTCGTAGCTACCGCTTCCATAATTTTAAAAAAGACGGTGTACCCAGAGATCATTTATTGCACTGGATAGATACACTTGGGCTCGAGCGTGTGGTGAACCGGCGTGGCACCACATGGCGAAAACTCAGCGATGAGCAAAAGGCCGCCGTCGAACAGGGCAATGCGCTCGCCATCGAGCTGTTAGTTGAGCACCCTTCCATGATCAAACGCCCCGTACTCGAAGCCGCCGATGAAACTTTGATTGGCTTTGATCAAGACAACTGGTCTAAAACACTAAAACTTTAGCCAAAAAACCTACCAGCATCGCTCTGATGCTGGATTTTCCTCTTCTCGCTGTTCATCCATTTCTACACAAACAGACGGTCGTTCAACTAGTTAGCAATCCGTCTTCAGTTTGTTTGTTACAGTGCCGATAGCATTTTCAACAGTGTGAATTACATCGACAACGAGGATCTGTCGTGAAAGTTTTAGTCGTGGATGACAGCGCTTCGATGCGCATGATTGTGAAACGGACGTTGAAGCAAGCGGGGTTTGATGGCTTGGACTTCTCAGAAGCCGCCGATGGTCTGGAGGGACTCAAGCAGCTCGAAGCGGAGAAGCCAGACCTAGTGCTGTGTGATTGGAATATGCCCAATATGAACGGTATCGATTTCTTGCGCAAAGCGCGAGAGGACGGCAACACCGTGCGCTTTGGATTTATCACCACCGAATCAACCACCGAAATGCGTCAAGCAGCTCGTGAGGCCGGTGCGCAGTTTCTGATCGCTAAACCGTTTAATGCCGATACCTTCCAACGCACCTTGCGCAAAGTCATTAACTAAACGCGTTTAAATCTTCAATTCTCTAGCGCTTGCCACCTTCGGCAAGCCTTTCTGCTGTGGTTTTTGCGACTTTATCACGCAAGTACACGGGCAACGCTTGCTCGGGAGTTAAGGTCTTGCCGCTAGCAAAATCAGGCAACGCCAGCCGCAGAACATCTTGCGCCTCGGGACGACGCGACCCCAGCTGTCGCATCACGACTCCTTGGCTGACACGCCCGAGCACCTGTTCGTGCTCGTCCCAGCCCGTGCCCACACCCACCCACTGATTGCCCTCGGGCAAAGCCACCCGCTCGGGGTCACAAACCAACTCATTGCCCAACAGTTGCGCAGTAGAGCCCGATGTATCAAAGCAAGCCCAATAAACCTGCCCCATACGGGCGTCCATGGCGACAGCAGCTTGCTTGATACCCAGCTCGCGCTTAGCCCCCTGAGCGACAGCGGCGAGTGAAGACACAGCAACCAACGGCAAGTTTTGCGCGTAGGCCAAACCCTGCGCGGCACTGGCGGCTATACGCAAACCGGTAAAGCTGCCGGGGCCACAGGCGAAGGCGACACCGTCTAAGGACGCCATGCTCGCATCGGCTGCACTCAAAAGCTCTTGCACCATCGGCAGCAAAAGCTTGGCGTGTTCGCGAGTATTAAGAAAGCGATGCGAACTGACTTCACCCTGGTGCAACAACGCCACCGAGCAGCATTCAGTGGAGGTGTCCAGTGCAAGGTAGCTGTAACTCACACCTGGGCCCCTTGCTCACGCTGGCGCTCAAAGAATGTCTCAACTTTGTCCATCAAACGGGTGCGATGCATGCGCGGTAGGCTGTTTAAGAAGAGTGAGCCGTAGGCCTTTTCAGTGAGGCGTGGGTCGCACAACACCAGTACACCCTGATCCTGCTCGTCACGAATCAAGCGCCCGACCCCCTGCTTAAGCTGGGTAATAGCCTGCGGAATTTGATAATCCATAAAAGGATTTCGACCATTGCGCTCCAGCGCCTGAATACGGGCCTTGGTCACTGGATCTCCGGGAGAACCAAAGGGTAGTTTATCAATAATGACGCAGCTCAAAGCGTCTCCGCGCACGTCGACGCCCTCCCAAAAGCTCGAAGTACCCAGCAAGACACCGTTTCCCGCCTCACGAAAGTTTTGCAGCAACTCGGTCTTACTGCCTTGCCCCTGCACATAAATGGGGAAATCGAGTTTGTCTTCGAAATACTCAGCCGCTTCCTTGAGTGCGCGATGGCTGGTAAACAGCATAAAGCAGCGACCGCGACTGGCTTCGATGATGGGAAGTGCCAGATCCAAAACCGCTGGCCCGTATTCAAATGAGTTGGGCTGCGGCATGCCGGGCGGCGCAAACAACATCGCATTTTTCATGTAGTCGAAAGGGCTCTCAGCAATGCATTGATCCGCATCTTTTTTGATGCCAAGAGCACGACGAAAGTGTTCAAAGCCGCCGTTGACGGTCAAGGTGGCCGAGGTAAAAATCCAAGCAGCGGGTAGACCTGCCATGGCACGAGCAAAGGGGCCCGCAACATCCAGTGGGGTCAAATTTAGCGAAAAGCCGGTCGCGTACGCCTCAAACCACGTGATGAACTCGTCTTCTTTGTCGTCGTCAAAGTTTTCGAGTAGAGCCATTTGCCGCAATACGCGCTTGTGACAAGTCTCTAGAGAGCGCCCGCGTTCGCTGGATTTATCCAAGGCGCGCTCTAGCTCTGCGTAACATGCTTGCAAATTGGGGAAAGCTTCGCAAATTTCGGGCGAATGCGAGATATCAATCCATGCCGCGCGACGTTTATCAAGACCCATGGCTAGGCGGAAATCTCGCACTGCCCGCTCTAAATCTTCAGCGAGCAAGCGCAGGCCAGCCTCGTCGGGAGCCTCAGTCAATTGTGCGGCGATGATATCGCGCGCCAACTCTACAATCTGCCGACTAGCTAGGCGCTTGCCAAAAAAGCTGCTGGCCACTTCGGGCAACTGATGCGCCTCGTCAAAAATAAACGCTGCTGCGCTTGGCAGAATCTCGCCAAAGCCCTCTTCTTTAAGGGCCAAGTCGGCGCAGAATAAATGATGATTGACCACCACCAAGTCAGCTTCTTGCGCCTTTTTTCGAGCTTGCAGGACAAAGCAGCCGTCAAATTCATCGGCTTCGTGGTCGGAGCAAACATCAATATTGCTGGTGACTTGCGACCAGATGGGGTCATCTTCGGGCACGGCTGAGAGTTCGCTGATATCGCCGCTGACGGTGCGCTCAGCCCAGCGGGCTATTTTGGCGAGTGCGCTCTGATTTTCTTTTGATGACAGGTGCGGGCTGTACTGAGCTTTGGCCAAGCGGTGCTTGCACAAGTAGTTAGAGCGACCTTTGAGCAGCGCCACCCGTGGTTTCTGTTTAAACATGCCCGCGACGACGGGAAGATCTTTGAGGTAGAGCTGATCTTGTAAGTGACGCGTACCGGTTGAGACGATTACCTTCTCGCCACTGAGCAATGCCGGCACCAGGTAGGCAAAGGTTTTGCCGACGCCGGTGCCCGCCTCCGAGACCAAGGTGCTACAGTGGCCAATGGCTTGCTCAACTGCTTCGGCCATCTCGATCTGACCGGGCCTGGACTTAAAGCCGTCGATTCCTTCGCTAAAGGGACCTGTGTCCCCCAGCGCCTTAGCTGCCAGGCTAGTCATTCGCAGTTGTAAATCCTTTAGGGACGGTATTGGTTAGCTTTGCGCAAAGCCTCATCGGCGCCTTCGATGTCGTTGTTGACTTCGCGGGCACGCTGGATGATGAGCCAGTTGCGATAGATCAGCGTGGTGTTTCCGGCGGCCAGCTGATTAGAGCGCTCGGCATACTTTTCAGCGGGTTCGGATTTATTTAAGCGCAGCGCCATCTCAGCGAGCCGGCTCCAGATGACCGGGTCACTGGGTTCGATTTCTAGCGCTTTGCGCAGATGACGAAACGCACCCATGAAATCACCGCTCTGACGCGATTGCTCAGCCAGTTGCCAAGCGGAGACCACCGACGCCTTGGCGAAGGAGTGCTGCACTGCACCGCTGTTAGGCGTATGCATAGTCTGGGCACCACTGCCTCCTACCGCCGCACAGCCTGTGAGTGTGGCGAGGGCTGCCGCCAACACAATCGGACGGGCGACTTGTCGAACATCACATGTAAGGAATTCCATGGTTTTACTCCCACTCGATTGTTGCAGGTGGCTTGCCGGAGATGTCGTACACCACTCTCGATACGCCATCTAATTGGTTAATAATACGCCGCGAAACTTCGTCAAGAAAATCATAGGGCAATCGCGCCCAGTGCGCTGTCATGAAGTCGACAGTTTCTACCGCACGAAGTGCGATG
>JBMYWE010000022.1:5468-13543 GCA_049607125.1 Granulosicoccaceae bacterium
TAACGACGGCCGTCACCAGTGACGCCAACCGAGTTGACCGGCAGATACACGGCAAAGGCCTGAGAGACTTTATCGTAGAGATCGTGGTCACGCAGTGCCTGTATAAAAATAGCATCTGCACGGCGCAACAGGTCCGCGGCTGGCTTTTGCACTTCACCCAAGATGCGCACGCCAAGACCCGGCCCTGGGAAAGGGTGACGGTAGACCATCTCCGGCTTGAGACCGAGCTCAACACCGAGCTTACGCACTTCGTCTTTGAATAGTTCACGCAAAGGTTCGAGTAATTCCAGCGCCATATCATCAGGTAATCCGCCTACGTTGTGGTGGCTTTTGATCACATGCGCCTTTCCGCTCGCAGCCCCTGCGGACTCAATCACGTCGGGGTAGATAGTGCCTTGCGCCAACCAAGCAATGCCTTCAAGCTCACTCGCCTGGCGGTCAAACTCTTCAATAAACTGATGGCCAATGGCTTTGCGCTTGGCCTCCGGATCAGCGATTCCGGCGAGCTTGCCAAGAAAGCGTTGCTCTGCGTCGACACGTATAACCCTCACCCCCATGTTGTCGGCGAAGGTCTTCATCACTTCGTCGCCTTCGTTCAGGCGCAGCAGGCCATTGTCGACAAACACACAGGTGAGCTGGTCGCCAATGGCTTTGTGCAATAACGCTGCGACCACGGAAGAATCTACCCCTCCAGATAACCCCAGCAGCACACCGTCACTGCCTACTTGTTCACGAATGTGGGCCACCGCATCGTCAATAATATTGCCCGATGTCCACAGCCCCTCACAGCCACAAATATCGCGCACAAAGCGCCGTAAAATAGCGCCGCCCTGTTTGGTGTGGGTCACTTCTGGGTGAAACTGCAACGCATAGAATCGACGCTGTTCGTCAGCCATGCCAGCGAGAGGTGCGGAGTCGGTGCTGGCGATGCACTTGAAACCTTCGGGCAATTTCTCTACACGATCTCCGTGACTCATCCACACATCCAGCAAACCGTGCCCTTGCTCGTTTACTTCATCTTGAATGTCGAGCAACAGCGCGCTGTGGCCTCGAGCACGCACTTGCGCATAACCAAACTCGCTGTGGTCAGCGGAGCTAACTTCGCCACCGAGCTGAGCTGCCATGGCCTGCATGCCATAACAAATGCCCAACACAGGTATACCCAATTCAAACACCACCGGCGCGACACTGTAACCGTCTTTGATACGGGTGGCCGATTCCGGTCCACCGCTGAGGATGATGCCGCTGGGCTTGAAATCGCGAATCGCATGGTCCGCGATGTCGCCTGGGTGCAGCTCGCTGTAGACACCAGCTTCGCGCACGCGACGCGCGATGAGCTGGGTAAACTGTGAGCCAAAGTCGAGGATCAATATTCGTTGCTGATGAATGTCTGCGGTCATGGTGTCTTCACTTGGCAAATAAAAAGGCCGACAAGCCACAGCGTGTCGGCACTCCAGGGCGCTTGGCCCGTTTAGCTAGAGCGATAATTGGGCGCTTCTTTGGTGATCGTGACGTCGTGCACGTGGCTCTCACGCATTCCGGCGCCGGTGATGCGCACAAAGCCAGTCTCGGTGCGCATGGCGTCTACCGAAGCGCAACCACAATAGCCCATGCTGGCGCGAAGCCCGCCCAACAACTGATGGATAACACCATTCATTGGGCCCTTGTAGGGCACGCGCCCTTCGATGCCTTCGGGCACCAGCTTCTCGGTGGCACTACCGGTTTGAAAGTAGCGATCTGATGAGCCGCGCTGCATGGCGCCAATCGAACCCATGCCTCGGTAGCTCTTGTAGGAACGCCCCTGCCACAGCTCGACCTCACCCGGTGCCTCTTCAACACCCGCAAACATGCTACCGATCATCACACAAGTCGCTCCTGTGGCGATGGCCTTGGACAAATCACCCGAGTAGCGGATACCGCCGTCAGCGATGATGCCGACGCCCTGATCACCCACTGCCTGCACAACGTTGTCGACGGCGGTAATCTGGGGCACACCCACCCCAGCGACTATTCTGGTGGTACAAATTGACCCTGGCCCAATGCCTACTTTGACGCCATCAGCACCAGCATCGACCAGCGCTCTAGCGGCATCCCCTGTGGCGATATTGCCGCCGATCAGCTCTACCTGTGGGTAGTTCTTTTTTACCCAAGCGAGCTTATTGATCACACCGCTGCTGTGACCGTGCGCTGTGTCCACCACAATGACGTCGACACCCGCATCGACTAGTGCTTCAACCCGAGCCTCGGTGTCGTCGCCTGTACCCACTGCCGCGCCGACGCGCAGTGACTCGTTGATATCCTTACAGGCATTGGGAAAATCGTGTGATTTTTGAATATCTTTTACTGTCACCATGCCACGCAGTTCGAAGTCATCGGAGACAACCAGTACTTTTTCGATGCGGCTTTGGTGTAGTTTTTCCTGCACTTGAGCACGACTAGCGCCCTCGCCCACGGTGACCAGTTTTTCACGGGGTGTCATGACCACAGATACAGGCTCATCGAGCCGCGTCTCAAAGCGAAGATCGCGCTGGGTAACTATACCCACCAGCATTTCTCCGTCGACGACGGGAAGACCAGAGATGCGGTGTCGCTGCGTGATCTCTAATACTTCTCGCACGGTTGTTGTCGGTGTGACCGTCAGCGGTTCGCGGATCACACCTGACTCAAATTTTTTGACCTTGAGTACTTCGCGCGCCTGTCTCGAGGCGGGCATATTTTTATGCACGATGCCGATGCCGCCTTCTTGCGCCAGTGCAATGGCGAGACGGGATTCGGTGACTGTGTCCATGGCGGCCGACACGAGGGGAATATTGAGCGAAATACCGCGGGTTATTTTCGACTTGAGATCGACGTCCTTGGGCAGGACTTCCGAACGGGCGGGGACCAACAAGACGTCGTCAAAGGTGAGTGCCTCACTGATAATGCGCATTGGCTTTTACTGGCTCCAGGATGGATGTTTGCGGGGGACGGCACACCTTTCGATGGCCGACAAAAACGAAGTATACCAGCGAGCTCGATCAGCAACTAGCACAAGTGTGTAGCCGAATTCAAAAGCCTGCTATATAGTTGCTGGCTAACCACCATCTGACGGCGGGAGAGCTGCTCTGTTACTGGAACCACAGCGCGACATTTTCAGTGTCAGCCGACTCAACCGCGAAGTAGCGGAGTTGCTGGAGCTGACGCTCGGCTGGGTCTGGGTTGAGGGCGAGTTGAGTAACCTGTCCAGACCGGCGTCTGGCCATCTGTACTTTTCTCTTAAGGATTCTCGCGCGCAGGTGCGCTGCGCCCTATTCAAGCAAAAGGCCCGACTGCTGCAAAGCACACTCGACAATGGCCAGCAGGTCAGAATCAGGGCTCGCGTCACCCTGTATCAGCCGCGCGGTGACTACCAGCTTATTGTCGAGCACCTAGAAGACATCGGCGCTGGCGCACTGCAAAAAAAGTTCGAAGCGATCAAAGCCAAGCTCAACGCCGAGGGCTTGTTTGCCGCCGAACGTAAGAAGCCCTTGCCGGTCAGCCCGCAGAGCATTGGTGTCGTCACTTCTGCCTCTGGCGCCGCCGTGCGCGATGTCGTGCATGTACTGGCCCGTCGCTACCCGCTGGCTGATGTGATTGTCTTCCCCACACTAGTGCAAGGGCCGCAGGCGGCGGGTGATATTTCTCGTGCCATCGCCAGGGCCGATGCCCACCCAGCGTGCGAAGTGCTGCTGCTGGTGCGTGGAGGGGGTTCTCTGGAGGACCTTTGGGCCTTTAATGAAGAGGCCGTGGCCCGAGCGGTGGTCGCCTGTCAAACACCTATCGTCAGCGGCGTGGGCCACGAGATCGACACCACCATCGCCGACTACGTCGCAGATGCCCGTGCACCCACCCCCTCGGCTGCAGCTGAAATGGTTAGCCCCGATATCGAGGCCATGCGACGAGCACTGGCGGCTACGGAACAACGCTTGCGCAACCACGGACGACGCTGGCGCAACGAGTTGCAACAACGCACGGGCGCTCTTTTGCGCCGCCTACAACTCTGCCACCCGCAACGACAACTCGAACAGCAACAACAGCGCCTTGACAACGCAGAGTCACGGCTGCTGAAAGCGGTTCAACTTGTGCAAAGACAACATCAGTCTCAGTTACAGCACGCGCTCTCGAGACTTGCCCTGCAATCGCCACGGCAACGAATCGCGCGCGACCAGCAACGACGAGAAAGTTTGCAAATTCGTCTAGTGCGGGCCATGCGTGTCAACCTTCAACACACCTCGCAAAAGCTGGCCAGTCATGCCCGCGCTTTAGACACCGTCAGTCCGCTGTCAACGCTAGAGCGCGGTTACGCTGTCGTACGCCGCCAGCCCGACAACAAAGTAATCACCAAGGTTTCGCAACTCGAGATTGAGGATCGAATCGAACTTTCATTGCGCGACGGCAAAGCCACAGCTCGAATAGAACAGCTAGAATCTGCACCACTGAAAACGGCGGATGACCCGGCCTAGGGTTCCCAGCCACTGAATTCCCATGAGGAAAACTCCCACATGAGCCAATTTAATAAAATCAACGACACCTTTTCTGTCGCACCACAGCTGCCCCCTCATGCGCTGGATGCCGCTGCAAAAGAAGGCTTTGTCGCTGTCATTTGCAACCGACCCGACCACGAAGAGCCCGGGCAGCCTACACTGGAAGACCAAGCCAAGACCGCCACGCGCGCGGGTTTAGCCTTTCATGCCGTGCCCTTCGATATGAGCAGCCTCGATCGCGGTGTGATCGACGCCTTTGAATTAGCACTCAAAAGCGCCGACGGACCTGTACTGGCATACTGTCGCTCAGGCACCCGCAGCACAATTGCATGGTGCGCTGTTCAACTACGAGCCGGTCGCGAGTTGGAGAGTGTTTTGAACGATGCACGCTCTGCTGGCTACGAATTGAGTGCGCAAGCTCCGTTGATACAAGCGCTGGCTTAATCGCCCTTGCAGAAAAACCGGCAAATAGAGCCCATTTACTGCAGATAACGCTGCCCTGAACTAGCAGTAATCCGCAGTTTTAGACAAGTGCACTGTTCACATTTTGTTGCATTTTATTCCCGGTTTATGGTATTAAACCCTGTTTTGAAAATGGACCTTAAGATAAGAATATGGCCAAAAAGAAGGAAACCCGCAGTAGCACAGATCTAGCGGCATTCACCCCGTACGAGGAAAAAGCGGGCGAAGAGTACATGAACGCCGAGCAGTATGCGCACTTCAAGGCCATTCTGCTGGACTGGAAACGTCAGCTCATGGAAGAAGTGGACCGCACGGTGGGCCACATGAAAGACGACGCCACCAACTTCCCTGATCCTAATGATCGCGCAACGCAGGAAGAGGAGTTCTCGCTAGAACTACGCACCCGCGACCGCGAGCGCAAGTTGATCAAAAAAATCGACGAATCACTGCGCTTGATTGATAGCAAGGATTACGGCTTTTGCGAAAGCTGTGGTGTAGAGATTGGCATCCGTCGGCTCGAGGCACGCCCAACGGCCACATTGTGCATTGACTGCAAAACGATGGAAGAGATTCGCGAGCGCCAGTCGGCCTAACACCGTCTCGTGCGGGAATACATAGGGCGCTTTGCGCCCTCTCCATCGGGCCCGCTGCATTTGGGATCACTGGCGGCTGCGCTAGCGAGCTACTTACAAGCGCGCACCCACCGCGGCCGTTGGTTGCTGCGGATCGAGGACATAGATCCTCCGCGCGAGCCTTTGGGTGCCGCCGCCGCCATTCTCGCGTGTTTGCAAGCCCACCGGCTGCATCACGACGGCCCTGTGAGCTATCAATCCCAGCACCACGCCCACTACGACGCCGCCCTGCAACAACTGCGCACAGCTGGACGTCTGTACGCCTGTAACTGCACGCGAGCAATGCTCAAAGAGGCCGCTCAGCGATCGGGACGCAATGCTTATCGCGGCACCTGCCGTGACGCACAGTTGCCAGAACCAGGTCACGCCCTGCGCCTGAGACTACTTGAAAACTGCCATCACGCATTTATCGACGCTGCCATGGGGTCCCAGCAGGAAGATCTCAATCGCAGTTGTGGTGATTTTGTTCTACGTCGACGCGACGGACTCTATGCCTATCAGTTGGCCGTGGTTGTCGATGACGGACTTCAAGGAGTCACAGAGGTGGTTAGAGGCGCCGATCTGTTGGACAACACGGCGCGGCAGATCCATCTGCAGCAAGCACTTGGCTACCGGCAACCCAGCTACTTGCACATCCCTTTGCTGCTCGATCAAGACAAACGCAAGCTCAGCAAACAAAATCATGCTCCCGCTCTCGTGCTTTCGCGCGCCTTAGAAAACCTAGAATCCACATGGCGAGCTTTGAAGCAAGACCCTCTGCCCAAACAAAGCAGTTGCGAAAGTTTTTTGGCGCTGGCAGCCACTCATTGGAACCCCAACAAATTGAGTACAGGGGGCGCCAAAGCAAGCAAATAGTTGAGTCATAACAACCCAGCCTTGCCTATATTTGCGCCTTATGTTACGTTTAGTAACGTTACATGCGCTAGGCGAAGCGATGAGCCAAACTCCAAAACCCAATGATCCACGGCCAGCACTCGATCGAGTGGCTCTTCTGGTGCTATTGGCAGCGCTGCTATTCGCGTCGCCACTTTTTGACTGGTTACTGCGAGAGCGCCCAGCGTGGTACACCCCTTTTATTCTCTGGGCCGTGTTGATTGCCGCTATATATGGCTCTACACGAGGCGGCAATAACTCGTGAGCGCTTGGGTCGTCCTTTTTGTTTCGTTGAGTTACATGGCGTTGCTGTTCTTGCTGGCTTGGCTGGCCGAGCGTGGCACCATACCGCTGTGGGTCGCGCGACACCCTATTACTTACACGCTATCGCTGGGCGTGTACGCCACAAGCTGGTCTTATTTTGGCAGTGTGGGCCTGGCAGAAGGTGGTGGTTTTTTGTATCTCACCATCTACATCGGCCTGACCGTCGCGATGGCACTCACTCCTATCTTGTTGCAGCCCATTTTCCGACTAGTGCGGGACTATCAGCTCAGCTCGCTGGCTGATTTATTTGCCTTTCGCTACCGCAACAACAGTGTGGGTTCATGGGTCACCGCTGCCATGCTGGTGGGCTCCATTCCCTATCTATCACTGCAAATTCGTGCCGCCACTCAATCGGTGCAAATGCTCACCCAGAATATCGCACTGGATACCTTAGCCGCTTCATTTTGCATCGCGCTTGCTGTTTTCGCCGTGTTGTTCGGCGCCCGACATCTGACCCCACGAGATCAGCATGAGGGATTGGTCGTTGCTATTGCCTTTGAGTCGGCGGTGAAACTGATTGCCTTACTGAGCGTTGGCTTGTTTGCTGTCTATGGCGTGTTTGGCAGCTATCAAGACATGGAGCTCTGGCTCGATCAAACACCTCAAGCACTGGATGCTCTGTACGACCCAGTGCAAGACGGCTCTTGGCTGAGCATGATGGTACTTTCGTTCTGCGCTGCATTTCTGTTGCCGCGCCAGTTTCACATGATGTTCACGGAAAACCACAGCTCGCGTTCGCTGCGAATTGCTTCCTGGGCTTTTCCACTTTATCTGCTGCTGCTCAACCTGCCGATTATTCCCATACTCTGGGCCGGCCAGGCCCTCGAGCCCGGCGTCTCATCTGATCTCTACGTGATCGCGGTGTCGCTGGCCGCTGAAAACCCTTGGCTACCGGTGCTGGCCCTGATTGGTGGCATGTCAGCTGCGAGCGCCATGATGATCGTAGCCACGCTGTCTCTGTCTTCTATGGTGCTAAACCACTGGGTGGCCCCAGCGGGCATGACAGCTCCGCAGGCACAACACGACTTCTACCGGGCGCTGTTGTGGAGCAAGCGTATCTCGATCGTCTTTATCATCCTCTGTGCCTATGGGTTTTATCAGATCATCGAGGACAACTCAGGCCTCGCACAAATGGGCTTGATTTCATTTGTGGCTGTCGCCCAGTTGCTGCCCGGTATGGTGGGCGTGTTGTTCTGGCCTCGCGCAAGCTATGAAAATAAAATACTCCTCAGAATCAATAAAAGACCTGCAAAGGGTAGTTGAATTTGTAGAGAGTAAAAAC
>JBMYWE010000023.1:0-7539 GCA_049607125.1 Granulosicoccaceae bacterium
AGGACGCTGAGTTCAAGCGAGGTCACATGATCAACGCCATGCATTTGCCGCTGGGCCAGATTGAAAAGCGCGTCAACGAGATAGCCAAATTCAAAGAAAAACCAGTGATTGCGGTGTGCGAATCGGGGATGCGCTCGCAGCGTGCCTGTAAGTCCCTCCAAAAACATGGATTTACCCAGTTGTATAACTTGGGCGGGGGCATGGGGGCTTGGGGCAAGGCCAATATGCCGGTGTCTACTAAAAGTAAATAGCAAGCAACTAGCCGCATTGTGCTGGTGATGCGGCCGTGTGAATTCAGCGCACGGCTGCTATACCTCCTTATTATATTTGACAGAGAATTGAGCAATCATGGCTGAAGAGACAGCACCGACGTTCCGTATCCACAAGATTTTTACCAAAGACGCGAGCTTTGAGTCGCCGCGCGCGCCCGAGATTTTTATCCAAGATGCCGGATGGCAGCCCAAAGTCGGACTGCAGCTCAACTCTGAGTCGCGCAAGTTGAAGGGCGATTTGTACGAGTGCTGCCTCACGCTGACGGTGACGGTCTCTGTGCCGGTTGAAGAGAAAGACGAGACTGCCTACCTGATCGAAGTGAAGCAGGCGGGTCTGTTTGAAGTGTCGGGTATCCCCGAGCAACAATTGCCTCACATGCTGGGCGCCTACTGCCCGAATGTGATTTTCCCTTTTGCTCGTCAGCAAATCTGTGACATGGCGATTGCCGGTGGCTTCCCGCAGTTGCTGTTAGAGCCAATTAACTTCGACGCGCTGTTTGCCCAGCAGCAACAACAACAGCAGCAACAACAGTCGGGTGTTGATCTCAACGTCGGTGGCGACAAGCCCGAAACCTTGCAGTGAGTTTGCAGCCAGTCTCCCGCGTTGCCGTATTGGGCGCGGGCTCGTGGGGCACCGCCCTTGCCGCGCAATTGGCGCGCAATGGCTTGCAAGTGAGCTTGTGGGGGCGAGATGCCGAGCAATTGGCACGGGTCTCTCAAGAGCGAGAGAACAAGCGCTACCTGCCGGGCATCTCGTTGCCTGATGCATTGCAGACTGAGCCGGACCTCGGTCGCTGTCTGTCTGCGTCGGATGCCGTCTTGATTGTTACCCCTTGCGGGGTGTTCACCCCCATGCTTGAAGCTATCGCTGTGCACGCCCCTGGGCGGCCGGTGCTCTGGGCCTGTAAAGGGCTGGATAAAGCCAGTGGTGAACTGCTGCACGTTCGTGCCGAGCAAGTGCTGGCGTCGGGTACGCCGACGGCGATTGTTTCCGGTCCCACCTTTGCCGCCGAGGTGGCGCGCGATCTCCCCGCTGCTCTGACGGCTGCCTCTTTCGATGAGGCCACGGCCAAGCGTGTGGCCAGTTGGTTTCACGGTGGCAGTATGAGGGTCTACTCCAGCACCGACATGATCGGCGTGCAGTTGGCTGGCGCGCTCAAAAATGTGTTGGCGGTGGCTGCGGGCATAAGCGACGGCTTAAAATTTGGCGCCAATGCACGTGCGGCGATGGTGACACGTGGTTTGGTCGAGTTGACCCGCCTGGGTGTGGCGCTTGGCGGTCAGCGCGAGACGTTTATGGGTCTCGCTGGCTTGGGTGATCTCATTCTCACCTGCACCGACGACCAATCGCGTAATCGCCGCTTTGGCTTGGCCTTGGCGCGTGGTCTCACGGCAGAGGAAGCTATTGCCGAGATCGGCCAAGTGGTGGAGGGGGCATCTACTACCAAGCTTGCATTAGAGCTGGCGCGACGGCATGCGGTGGAGACACCGATTGTCGAGCAAGTTTATAGTGTCTTGTACGAGGGTTTGTCTCCGCAGCAGGCTGTGCAGGCATTGATGGCACGCGAGGCGCGCGCCGAGGTGGAGTAACCCCCGATCGGGGCTGTTACTCACCCCCTTCAAAGCCGAGCTGTCGCCAGGCCTCATAACTCAGGGCCGCCACGGCATTGGCCAGATTGAGGCTGCGGCTATTCTCTCGCATTGGCAGGCGTATCACTGATTCTTCCCAGCGCGCCCGCACGTCGTCGGGCAGGCCTCTGGATTCAGGTCCAAAAAGCAAGGCCGACCCCCGCTCAAATTTGTGCTCTGTGTGAAAGCGGCTGCCCTTGGTGCTAACAGGGTAGACAGCAGGGGGCTGGCGTTGCTCTAGGTAGTCGTCGAGGCTGTCAAAATCTAGTACCGGCGCGTACTCGTGGTAGTCGAGCCCAGCACGCTGTAGGCGTTGGTCGTCCATATAGAACCCCAGCGGATGTATTAGGCACAACTGAAACCCAGTGTTAGCTGCTAGGCGGATCAGGTTGCCCGTGTTCTGCGGGATTTCTGGCTGGTATAGGACGATATCTAGCATGTGGTTAGAGTTCGAAAGTGTTGCCGTCGCAAGCGGGCATTGTAGCTGTTAGCGACCGTAGACTTCTACCTCTGCGAGGGACAAGTAGTTTGTGCCATTGAGCTGTACTCGCAGATAGCGACCGTAGATATTGCTCAGCTGTTGTTCTGTAACGGCACCGAGCGCGCCTGAGATGAAGTGGTAGTTAACACTGCTATCGGCTTGTAATTGCGTGACTGTGCGCCCACTCATGTCGTTGTCAGAGACAAAGATATGCACATTGCTCAAGCGTGACGCACAGCAATCGGTGCGGTTATATAAAACAACTCTTTCCAGCTGCGATGGCTTGGTGAGATCTATCTGCCACCACGGTTGTGATTGATAACCCGAATGGCTCACGCTGCCGTTGCGATGCCGACCATCGGTGTTTCCGTCATTTGTTCTGGAGGCCACGCCGCCGTACGATGTACTCGATTGGCTTGCCGTGCCGTCAATTGCCAAATTGCGTATCGAGCCAGGTGTGCTGAGCTGCGCCCACTCCACGTCCAGCTCTATTTCGTTGGAGTCGTCGAAATTGGCTATGCCAATGCCGACACTTCCACTGGCATGGCTGTCGTCGCTGCCCTGCCAGACTAGGGTTCTGTTGATATAAAAGCTCAGGTCCTCGCCTTCGGCCAGTACGCGCATTTCGTTCCAGTCGGTGCCCGGGTTTATGAGGTCGGTTTTCTCAATGGCTTTGAGTTGTGTCCATACCTCCCCTTGGCAAGACCAAACTGCATAGTGTTGCGCTGGGCTTATCTCAAAGGTGTAGCAACCCGTGTTGGCACACCAGCAGTCTTCCGATACATCGATGCCTGAATCTCGAATACTCAAGAAGGTGGGGTTGTCTCTCGTATCAGAGCGGCGCAATCGGACGCTATAGTCCAGGTCGCCATAGCTGCCACCAGCGTAGTTGGCCATAGCCCAGTCATTGCCCACAGACGTGCTGAGTAATTTGGCATCGGTGTTATTCCATACACCCATTGTCTGAGTCCAACGGCTTATATCGCCCTCAAAGGGTTCGTAAAATCCACCGTAGCTCGGTCGCGGGTAGCTGAAGTGTTGCTCCTGCCATTGTCCGGCTATGCGGTATCTCAAGGTGGCGTGTAGCAGCGCACTTTGGCCGAGACTGCTCACCGTGGCACTCAGTGTTGTGGAGGCCAGTTCACCGCTGTCGTAGATGTCGTTGTCGCCCTTTGTGCTGCCTAGCAACAGCTGGTAGGCCTGTACATTGAGGCCGTTGCTAAACCAGTCGAACCGCTGTTCATTGTTTTCCAGGGTGCTACCTGGAACCGGTGCGGTGAGTTGGGCGCCGCCACGAGTTTTACTGCTGAACTGGTAGTCGGTGTACTGCCAGCCGCTGATGTAATACCAGAGGCGAAAATGGATAGCCTCTGTTCCCATTGGCATATTAGCGTAGACATACTCGTTGGCGGTGCCGAGCCCGCCACTAGAGTGGATGTTGCTGCTGCCTTGGGAGGTGCCAATATAGATCCAATAGTTTGTCGGTGAATAGTTGTTGTCTTGCCATTGAAATGTCACTTGCTGCTGTGTCAACAGCGCGCCGTTCTCGGGCGCCGTGAGGGCGGGAGTGAGCTGGATGCCAGCGCCTTCGCCCGCGGCCGTGTAGTAGTGATCGTTGTATCGCCAAGCGTTGGTGTAATACCACAACCGCACCCAAACCCCGCTGCCGTCGGTTGGGAGGTTGTTGATGGTGTGGCTTGTCGCGCTGTTCATACTGCGGCTGAGGTAGTCTCTGCCGCCGCGGGTTTTACCAATGTACAACCAGTAGCGTGTGACAGTGGTGCCGTTGTCCTGCCACTGGAATGTTGCAGTGGAACCGCCGAGCTTAGTGTTAGGTGTGGGACTGCTAATGCTGGGTGTCAGGGCCGCCGTGCCATTTAGCAGCGTAATCGCGGAATAGCTCCATAGGCCGTGCAAGGATTTTGACCACAGGCGTACAAACAGTGTTGCGTGGGCGCCTAGTCCGCTGACGCTATAGCTATCTGTATCAGCGGCCAGTGCTCCCGAGTCGTGCACATCTGAAGCCCCCAACGAACTTCCGATAGTCAGGGCGTAGGCAGAGACGGCACTGTTTGGGTGCCAGCTAAAAGCTTGTGTTGCGCTGTAGGTCGACTGATCGCTGGGACTGGCCAGTGTTTGTGAGGCGTTCGCCCACTGGCTAGATCCGAGCGAAATAAAAGCGCAGAAACTTAGCGCAACTAGTTGACGAAAAGCCGCCCTGGTTACCATTGGATTAGCTCCTGTATATCTCTGTAATTGTAGTCTCCTTCGGTGGCACTGCTCTAAAACATGCCAGGTGTTGCTACTTTTTTGGTCGTACATACATTTTCTGTTTTCGAGTTGGACAGGGTGGCAGCCGTGTCATTTAGTTTGCAGGCGTCGTGTCGCGAAATTGCAAGAAGGGAAAAATCTGCTTTCAAATGGATTTGTAGCGCTCTAGTACGTGCGGGGATGCGCGGCTAGTAAAACTGTTTGAGAGGGAATTTGTGATTTCGAATGTCTGCTGCAACCACCGTGTTGGGGGCGTACCTGGATGGTCTTGGGTGCTTATCGCGTGTCTTTGCTTGAGTGCTTGTGCCAATCAGCCAAGCAAAAACATGGAAGAGACGCAAGTGCCTGTGGATCTCCCGAGGCCTGAATCTCAGCCGAAATTTCCGTCTGCAATACCCAAAGCCGTTTTACCGCAAGCACAAGAACTCTATAGTTTGCGTGTGAAGGATGCTCCCTTTGTGGAGGTTTTTCGCTCTCTGGCAGCTCGGGCGAATTTGGATCTGAGTTTGCACATTCAGCCCAAAAACACGGTGGATTTGGAGCTGCGCGAGCAGCCCTTGCATCGTGTATTGGATGCTTTGATCGCCACGTGTGAATGTGATTATTCGCTCGCAGGTGGGAGGCTATCTCTATTCGCCGATCGCGCGCTGAGTCGCCGTTACTCCCTTGATTACCTCAATATTCAACGAACCCTAGAGGCGCAATTAGGGCTTGCAACTCGCGTGGGGAACCTGAGCTTTTCTAACGCCGCCGAGCGCAACGGCAGCAATACCTCAAATGCCGAAGTCAGTACCGAGAGTTCACTCGATGTCTGGCAGTCTGTTGATGCTGGGCTGCGCGGGTTACTGCAATTAAAGCCCGATGATACCGCTGTGCAAGTGAACCCTGCGGCGGGTTTGGTGGTTGTACACGCTCGGCGCGAGCAACAACAGTTGGCCGCAGACTATCTCGCCGATATGCAGGCCAGGATCATGCGGCAAGTGAGCATTGAAGCGCAAGTGATTGAGGTGGAGCTCAATGAAAACCACGCCACTGGAGTGGACTGGAGTGAAGTGGCTAAAAACGAGGGCTATAGCTGGCTGCAGACCATGAGCACGGGTTTTGTACAGGCGGTTCAGCAGGGTGGTGCTAGCCTGCAATATACCGGAAGCAATAGCTCAACCGATACGCGAGTGCTGGTGAATTTGCTGCAGCAATACGGAGACGTTCGCGTGATCTCCTCCCCACGGGTGGTTGCCTTAAACAACCAACCGAGTGTGTTGTCGGTGGTTGAAAATAAGGTCTATTTTTCGTCCTCGGTAAAAATTAATAGCTCCACTGATGCGAGCACCACCACAGAATCAGTTGAGACGGCTATACACACGGTGCCGGTTGGCTTAGTGATGCAAGTAACCCCACAGATAGCCACCAGTGGCGATGTGGTGATGAACATACGCCCTACTATTTCTCGGGTTTCGGGATACGTCAGCGACCCCAATCCGAATCTGGCCAAAGCGGGCGTGGTCAGTTTGATACCTGAAATTCAGGTGCGTGAATTAGAGACGGTGCTGCGTGTGCGCGACGGCGAGACCATTGTGCTCGGTGGCATGATGCAAGTGCGACACAGCAGCGATCGCCAAAACGTCCCCTGGCTTCACAAGTTGCCCGCTCTGGGTGGTCTTTTTCGTAGCCGACAAAAATCGGCAAATCAAGCCGAGTTGTTGGTGCTTTTAACACCGACCTTAATGCCGGTGGGGGTGCAGCCGTGAGCAGGAATCGGCGAGAGTTGCTGCGCAAACACATGTGTCGTTCGCTTATCGCGCTGCGTATCCAAACGCCGACTCCAATCTTGTGCCGTATCAACCCGCTATGGTTTTACGCCGCGCTCGCTTTGCTTGTACTTCTCATTGTGGTGGTGAGTACACGCACGGCCCTGTTGTACCGCGCAGAAGTAAAATCTTTGCAGGCAAGGGTGGTCTATGTAAGTAAAGCCAATCGCGATAGACGCCAGCAGCGGGCGGCAGCACTGATTGCCTATGAAGCGCTTGGAGCCCCTGTGACTGTGCAGCCAAGACCGGCAGAAGCAAAGATTGTTCGTGCGGCAGAGCCGAGCCGCACGAAGCCAAGGCGTGTAGTGCAGCCTGCAGGGAGGGAGAGAATACAGCGTATCCATATCTCTACTCATACAGGTGAATCAGCGCCGCCCTCAAATACCAAGGATGCCTTTCATTCGCTGTTGCAGGAGCGCAATGAAGTTGCTTTGCAATGGCTTGTCGATCGCCCCGCCCGTTTTGCAAACAGCCCTGAGTGGGAGCGATTTCGGCAGCGTGCGGTGCTGGCGGATTCAGCACATGGGCAGTATCAGCTCGGGGTGTTGTACGGGGCGTTGGGTGAAAATGCGCGCGCTTATCATTGGTCGCGGTTGGCGGCTTCGGCCTCGCCCTTGCCGCGATATTTGCGCGCTTACGCGGTCGCTGCAGACAAAGTCGGTGAGCGGGTACTCGCGACAGAGGCGTATCGGCGTTACCTGCGGTTGGCGGATAGCAAAGCTGACGGAGATATTCGCTCTCGTTTAGCAACCCTGGAGCAGCAGCGATGAACGATCGCGACCAAAGGGTAAAAAAGTACTTGTTGGACAGAGGTGTGCTGCGCGCTAATGATCTTGCCGTCGCCGAACAAGTGGCTTTGCAGCGAGAGGAGTCACTCGCCCAAGTGCTGCTGCGTATGGAGTTGATTGATCCGGCGCGACTACAAGAATCCATTGTTGCCGCGCTGGGGTACCCCCTCATAGCGCTTGAAAATAGCGTGATCGACAACGAGCTTGCCCACTCAATGGGCGAGGCGCTATGCCGCCGTTGTTTAGCGCTGCCGGTGATGCAAGATGCGCTGGACGGTGCTGCCTGTGTG
>JBMYWE010000023.1:7549-13450 GCA_049607125.1 Granulosicoccaceae bacterium
TATAGAGCCTGCCCGTTTCCCCACCTAGTATATCAGCGAGTAGGGAAAGCGGTGCTGCCTGTGTGGTATTTGCTGACCCGAGCGATCTTGTCGCCTTAGATGCGGTCAAGCAGCGTTTGGGGAGTCGGTCTCTTGAAATCCTTGTCGCTGAAGACGCTGAGATCGAACGCGCACTGAAACGAACATTTTCGGCGAACTCAAGCCAGCGAGAAGCCGGTGAAACAGGTGCTGTAGAACTTCTGACGGAGATGATTACAGCAGCACAGTTGCAGTCGGTGTCCGACATCCATATCGAACCGACCCGCGACTGCGCTCGGGTGCGCTTTCGACTCGACGGTGTGCTGCGAAGTTGGTGCCACATCACAACCGCGCAATGGAAGACATTGGTAGGTCGAGTCAAAGTGTTGGCGGAGCTCGATATCGCCGACAGCCGGAGTGCCCAAGATGGTCGTTTCGCGCATGGGGCGGATGGTCGAGAGATAGATATACGCGTGTCGGCTATGCCGACCGATTGTGGTGAGGCGGTGGTGATGCGATTGCTAGACCGTCACCGTTGCGCCTTGGACCTAACCGAGTTGGGTGTGCAGGAATCTCAGCAACAGTTGCTGCGTCAGCTGCTTCGAAAACCAGAGGGGATGCTGGTCGTCTGCGGGCCAACTGGCAGCGGTAAGAGCACCAGCCTATACGCCCTAGTCGAGTCAATTCGTGGGGAGAGTCTGAACATCATCACCCTTGAAGACCCAGTCGAGTATCCGACCACTTGGGTGCGCCAGTCCAGTATCAATGACGCCATTTCAATGGATTTTGCCCAAGGGGTGCGAGCGGCGCTGAGGCAGGACCCGGATGTTATGTTAATCGGGGAGTTGCGCGATGGCGAGACAGCCAAGATGGCACTTCGCGCGGCGATGACTGGCCACAGGGTGTTGACGACCGTGCACGCCAATAGCGCGATAGCGAGCGTAGCGCGACTCTGGGATCTAGGACTAGAGCCGCATTTGCTCGCTGGTAATTTGATCGGCGTTGTCGCCCAGCGATTGCTTCGGTGTTTGTGTCAAAGCTGTAAAAAAGCTGACCCCGATCGCCTTGGTTGCTTTGTCGCTTGTGGTTGCGATAGCTGTGAAGCAGGCTACAGCGGGCGTGTACCTGTATTCGAAATATGGCCGGTAGATGACGAGTTTGATGAGCTTCTGCACGGCGCGGCCTCGCGTCGAAGTTTCGAATCGCTGGCGCGAGAAAGAGGTCATGGCAGTTTGCATGATGCTGCGCTAGTGCTGCTAGAGCAGGGGAAGACAAGTGCAGCAGAAGTGGAGCGGGTGATTGGGCCGGTAGAAGGTGGGCGGTATGCGTAGATACCGACTGAGTGTGCTCGATGTGCAGGGCGGCTCTCGGGAGTTTGAGTTATTCGCCGAGAGTCGTGAGCAGCTGCAACACAAGATCGCTGAGCACGGCTGGATTGTCTTGAAGGTGAGTAAGCTACGCGAGCGATCGCTGCAGATTAAAGCAGACGAGCTTGTACTGCTGTGTCAGCACTTGCAGTTGGTTCTGGAGGCAGGGATGCCCGTGCACGATGCACTGCTAGCGTTGGCCGATGAGTGTGAGTCTCGCCCCGTGCAGCATTTGTGTCTCGGCGTCGCTCAGTACGTTGAAAGTGGTGAGCCTTTGTCTATTGCTTTTGCGCACTCCAAGCTCGATAGCTTCTTTCTGGCAATGGTGCGCACGGGAGAGAAAACCGGTCAGCTCCCCGACATGCTACACCGCGCAGCAGAGCATTTGCAGTGGCGCCAAGACATGCGTCGCAAGGTGGCGGCATCCTTGAGTTACCCCTTATTAGTTCTTGCCAGTTTGTTAGTGGTTGTGCCCTTGTTGTTTATCTATCTGGTGCCACAGTTGTTGGGTTTTTTAGCTAACCAGCAGTCACAGCTGCCGTGGTATACGCAGTGGTTGATTTCGGTGGCCAACTTCGCCGAGACCTACGGGTTAGTGGTCGCTGCTGGCTCAATGGTTGCCCTCGCCTGTCTGTACGTGCTGTATCTCGCCAGCGCGTGGTTTCGCCGACGGTGGGATCGGTTAGCCCTTAAGGTGCCGTTGCTTGGCAGTCTTTTCATGCAGTTGCATACTGCGCAGCTCGCGGAGCAACTCGGGATCATGTACAGCGCGGGAATACCGGTGACTGAGGCTCTGCCACTCATATGCGACTCCTTGGGTAATCAGCATCTTCGCAGTTCTCTCGCGAGGACTAACGAGCAGCTACAACAGGGACAAAGCCTGCATGAATCCCTACCGGCCAATGTGTTTCCGGCGTTGCTTCTGCGTCTGGTTAAAGTGGGGGAGATGAGTGGAAAATTAGATACAAGCTTGGCTCAGGCAGCAAAGCTGTACGCCCGCCAAGCGCACCGGCGCTCCGACAAACTAGCAGCAGTGGTCGGGCCCTTGGTGCTACTGCTGGCTGGTTTGCTCATTATCTGGTTGGTGGCAGCCTTGATACTGCCATTGTATGACGGCCTGTTTAGTATGGATGGTGCGTTTTGAAGCAGCAACTCAGCATCGCCCGCACTCAAGACCTCGATTTGGATTCACTGCTCAGCGGCAATCGGCCGACCGTTGATGTCGTGCTGGAAGATCCCTCTTATCTGAGTAGTACCCTGTCCGTTGAGCGTCGTAGTCGCCGAGAATTGCGGTTACTCGCGGCTCGTCGGTTTGACGAGTTGGCCGGTGATAAAGGCATTGGCAACTGGTTTGTCATGCCGGAGGGAGCGGCTCATCGGTTGTACGTGCTGGCTTTAGACCCTGGTGGCCATGAGAGGCAACAGATTCAAAGCCTGGTGGACGCTGATTTGTGCATCGCGAGCATCAGCTCGAGCCTGATGCCAGCTCGCTGTGGTGCTGCCGCGTCTACGTTAGTCAAAGTATGTGTCCGTGAGGAGTGTGTACAGGTGGCGCTTGCTCGCCACGGGCACTGGGTATTTGCTCGTCGAGAAGAGCGCGCGTCTAGCCCTGCCTCGGATGCTATCGAATCGACGTTGCTGTACTTGCAGTCGCAGGGCTACCTAGAAATTCCCTATCGGGCAGAGTGGCGATTGCAGGCTAAGGATGAAGAGTTAGAAGCATTGCGAGAACTGTGGGGCATAGGCGGGTGTATGGGCGAAGCGCCGACACTCGAGGCGATGCCCGTCAAAGCAGAGATAGGTGCGCCGTTTCATTGCTACGGGATAAAAGCCAGAGGGCGTGACTCAGGCCCAGAGTTTTTTGCAAGAGCCACCGCAGCGGTGTGCGCCAGCTTGTTGTTGGCGCACAGCCTGCCGCTGCAGCTCGTCGCGCATGTTGAAGCACCGACGCTCCCCGAAGAACTGGCACCGTTGAATGCTGACAAATTGGAACGAGAATACTGGCAGCTGAAAGTACTGCAAAAGCAGTCAGCGCTTGCCGGGGTCAGTACCTCGGCGAAGTTGAAAAGTATCGTGCAAGTAATGCAAGCGCAGGCAGGTGTCTCACTTGTTGAGGTGTCTGTTTCCCACACGGCGCCTTGGCGGATCAAAGCCACGCTCGACAAACGGTTGAGTGACCCTCTTCAGCAGCAATCGATTTATCTTAAATTGCAACATTCTCTGGAAGCTTTACTGCCTGAATTTCTCGTCAGTGTCGATTCACAGGATGGCTACAGCTTGGCAGAGCATGTTGTCGATACTTCATTTGAGGTGATGCTAGCGTGGAGGCCCAGTGATTCTTAAGCGTGTCCGCAAGACAGACTGGCTGCTATTGTTGGGTTTGGTATTTCTCAGCATCTTCGGTGTGGTGACTTGGCAAGACCACCGCAGCGCTCGGGCTGCGACTGTCCGTGCTAAGGCTCAAGTTGAGCGACTAGAACAACGCTCAATTGATCGCAGTGAGCAGTTACAGCAAAAATTGATCGCCATCAAGAGCGTCGAAGAACGAATTGCTCTGGATGCCTACAAGCCAGCGATGTGGCTGTCTTCTCTTAAACTAAAAGATGAGAGTGGGGTCTCGACTGCTATTCGCGCACGTGTACTCGATGACTCGATACAAGTATTGGGGGTCCATGACGAGCAGCAGTTGTTACTGGTCCCCATCGAAATTAGCCTGGACGTTGACACGTACACCTCGGGTGCCGCTGCCGTGGCGCTGCTAACGGAAAAGCTAGGTGCCCACACAGGAGTCGACAACTGTCGCTTGGCTAGTGTGAGTGGCCGAGAGGTGAATCAGCTTCGCTGTCGTTTGCATAAGTTGGCGGTGCGGGAGTTGAACTCGTGAGACAGCGGGCCGCGGGTACAGTGGTGTTAGCCAGCTTTTTAGTGTTGTTGCTATTGGCGATAACCTCTAGCGTGTTCCTGTACTCTCGCCATTCCCGCGTGGAGCTCATGGCGAATCGCAGTGATGATTTGTCCTTTGCCAAAGATGCCCTGATCGACTACTCCGTCAATTACCCCAGCCATTACTCCGACAATGGCGCGGGTCCAGGGCATCTGCCGTGCCCAGATGTCAGTGGAAATGGCAGTCCGGAGTTGCATTGCTCGGGCTTGGCTATAGGCCTCCTACCCGTAGATTTCCTCGCGGGTGGTAGGCGCAATATCAGTTTCCAGCGCAGGCAGAGCGATAGTACCCAACCGATATGGTACGTGGTATCCAGTGCCTTTCGCTACACCCCCGCACCCTCAGGTGCTCTGGGCTACGCCACAATCGTCAACAGTGAAACGCAGGGCGATATCTACCTAGACGGTGAGCAGGTAATCGCACTTTTAATTGCGCCTGGAGAGGTTGAGTCCGGACAAAATCGAGCTTCAAATTTTCAGGTTTCCAATTTTTTGGAGTCGGAGAATGCCGACGGCGATCGGTATTTCGCCAGCGCGCAGGGCAATGATCAGGTGCTTGCCATACGATGGAATGACCTAATGCCGTTGGTAGAGCGTCGCGTGTTGGCTGAACTCAAGCACCGCCTAGAAACCTACCGTGAGCAGCACGGTAGCTTTCCTTGGTTGTCCGCGTTGGATTCAAACCTGAGTTCGGGCGATAGCTATTGTGAAACTTGTTTGCGCTCCGGTTGGGTTGCCACGGAACGCTATCGACGGGGGGGAACTTGGCCGAGCTTTGGTGAGCAAGAGTGTGTGAGTGATCAAGGGGTGTTCCCCCAGCCGGTTGTAGATCTGCCGCCTTGGTTCGTGCGCAATTTTTGGCACCGTCAGATCTGGGTGCACCATCAGCTCGAAGCGAACAGCGCAGTTTGTGGACAGGCGCCGATACTAAGTCTTGACGGTGTTGAGGCAGCGGGCCTAGTGGTGAGTGTCGGCCGCCGCTTGGCAAACCCAGCTCATGGGCATGGTGCGCAGGTAAGAGGCACAGATGCGGGAATCGAACACTATCTCGATCATTCACAGTGGGTGGATGGCGATACGGAGTATCTCTCGCTACCCGAAGCCGATGGAGTCAATGATCAATGGAGCGTGTTGCCATGAACCAACGTCGATTGCTCGGCTTTACTTTGCTAGAAATGAGTTTGGTCTTGGTGGTTTTTGCTGTGCTTCTTGGAGGCTTAATGCAACCCCTGCTTAACAATCGAGATCAACTACTGCATCAACGCGCCCTGTGGCAGCTAGACGAGATACACGAGGCCTTGCTTGGCTACACGGTATCGCAGGGCCACATGCCTTGTCCCTCAACCGAAGCAACAGCTGGTGTGGCCAGTGCCACTAGTGATGGGTGTTCAGCCTACGGTGGTTTTATTCCAAGTGTTGATCTTGGTGTAATGGGGGAGCTAGATGCGTCTGGCATCTTACTAGACCCCTGGGGTAATCGCCTGATCTACCGGCTGAGCGACTACGACAGCGATGGCGATGGCGGGGCTGATTTCGCGGTTGTTGATGGCATGCGCAAAGCGGGTCTATCGCA
>JBMYWE010000024.1:0-12870 GCA_049607125.1 Granulosicoccaceae bacterium
CACGCAATTTCCATCCATTTCTAACTAGCACTTAGGCATTCTCGACCTATACTCGAGGCTCCCCCTGTCAGAACTGCCTCAGCATGGCCAGCCAGCAACTGCACCAAAGACTGCAGCTCCTACAGCGAGCCGAAGAAGCCCTCAGCTCCGCCCTAGAGCAGGCGGCAGAAACCCTCGTGCAAACTGTAGTGAGCGGCGGAAAAGTGATGGTCTGCGGCGACGAAGCAGGCTATTGCACCGCCAGCGAATTTACGCACAAGCTAGTGCACACTTACCAAGTAGAACGCCCACCACTGCCAGCCTGCCTGCTAACCACTGAATTCACCCATGCCGAAGACGCGCTGTATGAACGCCAAGTACAGGCACTGGGGAAATCAGAAGACACTCTGGTGTGCCTGCTCGGCGGACAAGACTCACGCATACTGACCCGGGCCATTTATCAAGCCCACACCTTGCAGCTTCCCGTTATCGTACTCGATAACACACTGGCTAGACCGGCCACCGCTGAACTGTGGGAGCAAGATGTCGAGATATGCGCACCCTGCGACACTCCCGCTCTTGTAAGAGAACTTCAGCTGACGCTGGTTCACTGCCTTTGCGAAGCAATAGACCTGCAGCTTTTTGGCGCGCCCACAAATTAGCGCAACGCCCCCGGCATTGAGCCTTTTTTAACTTTCGCCCTGAGCGACAGGTCTAGGCAAATTCAGCATCCATGCAGGACTGGCCCTCTCGCAACCCCAAGCAACCTGGCAAACGCTATTCAAAATACCCCGCCAGACAACCGATCTATGTCGCAATGCCCTGGCGAAACACCCTCGCCTGAGAAAAAGGTAAAAAAAAGAGGCCGTAGCCTCTCTTTTCTATTTTACTACTCGAAGGGTAGGCCGCTTGCCACCTCCTCCAGGAGGCTTGTCATCCGGCCCTGAATCAGCACCGCCCTCCACCTCATCCGATGGAGTCGCCGCCGCGGGCTCAGACCCTATCTCTGGCGTGTCGTCGCTGAACATCATGCCCTGTCCATTCTCTTTGGCATAGACCGCCGAGATAGCGACGATGGGAGCAGTCACCCACATGGCCTGCCCACTAAAACGCGCGCTAAAGGTGACCATATCTGCACCCAACTCAAGATCACGCGACGCCCCAGGGCCTATGTTCAATACAATCCGGCCATCCTCAACATACCCTTCGGGTACTTCCACGCCCTCTTGTGTCGCGTCGACCAACAAATAGGGCGTCAACCCATTGTCGACGATCCACTCATACATCGCCCGTATAAGATACGGGCGACTAGAGGACATAGCTTTGGGCATATCAGACATCAGCGCATCTCACGCTCGACTTCAGTCAAGCTCTCAACAAAGCCCGAGCGCTTGAACATACGATCCGCGTAATCTTGGATCGGTTTTGTCTCTTTGGGAAGATCGACACCGTACTTGGGCAAGCGCCACAACAGCGGTGCGATAGTGGCATCTACCAACGAGAATTCGTCGGACAAGAAAAACGGCTTGAGTTCAAAAATTTCAGCAGAGGCAACCAGGCTCTCACGCATCAGCTTTCGCGCTTCGGTGCGTTTTTTCTCGCTACCATTTTCTAGCGTGTGCGCTAGTGGGTACCAATCATTCTCCACACGAAACAAAGCTAGCCGAGTACGTGCTCGGGAGACTGGATCAACCGGCATCAGTGGTGGATGCGGAAAACGCTCATCCAAGTACTCGGCTATCACACGTGAGTCATAGAGCACCAGATCCCGGTCTACCAGGGTAGGCACCGTGTTGTACGGGTTTAGGTGTTGCAGATCCTCTGGCAAGTAATCCGGATCAACGTCTTCAACTTCAACAACGATGTCTTTCTCTGACAATACGACACGCACGCGGTGGCTGTGCATATCACTAGGTACCGAAAACAGCGTCATTACCGATCGACGGGCAATGGCAGTCACAATTCACTCCAAGTTGGCCAGCCGCTGCGAAACCCGCACCCGACTGACAATAGAACCCGCGGGGCTCAGCCCCGCGATAGAAAACACTCTTCTTACAAACGAAGAAGGACGGGCACCCGAAAGACACCCGTCCCGACCTTGAGCATCAAAGCGATTAGCGCACGTCGCGCCACCACTCCTTCTTCAGTACGTAGGCTCCTGCTGTAAATACAAACAGGAATAACATAACCCAAATACCCATGCTCAAACGCTGAGCGCGGCCAGGCTCCGCAGCATAGAAAAGGAAATTTACCAGATCGCGGATGACCTTGTCATATTCCGCTGCAGACAACTGCCCTTCTGTAATCTGCTCAAACCCTTCAAAAACCTTGTGCGTACCACCATGACCGTCATCTTCCTCTATGTACACAGCGCGCTGCAAGCCCTGCAGCTCCCATAGTACATTGGGCATACCCACATCGGGGAAGGCGAGGTTGTTGTGGCCAGTCACCGTCTTGGACTCATCGACATAAAATGTCTTGAGATAGGTATACAGCCAGTCAACACCGCGCGAACGGGCGGTCAATGACAAGTCAGGCGGTGCCACCCCGAAGGCGCCTTTGGCGTATTCGGTCGACATGGCGCTGTTCATCATATCAGTGACTTTATGACGTTCTCCGTCAGCATTGCTAGTGAAGATCAAGTTCTCTTCAACAATGTCAGCGGGCAAGCCCAAATCTTCGGCCATGCGGTTATAGCGCAAGTAGCCCAAGCTGTGGCAACCGAGGCAATAGTTGACATAGGTGCGTGCGCCGCGCTGCAAAGAAGCCTTGTTACTCGGCTGCAAGTGCACCGTTTCGAGATAACCACCCCCTCCCGCTGCTTGAGCGAAAACCGGCAGCAGACAGGCGACGGCGGCAACGATAAATTTACGTCCCAACATTAGTGAGTCACCCTCTCTGGTACTGGCTTGGTGTCTTCATCTTTACTGATTTTCCACAGCACGACGAAGTAACCAAAATAAACAAAGGTAAACAAGCGCGACAAGAATGTACCTAGATCAGTTGGAGCTTGCATGCCGTAGTAACCTAGAACAATGAAAGCAACAACCAAGGCAATCAAGTTGTACTTGAACGCTTTTGAGCGGTAGCGAATCGACTTCACCTTGCCGCGATCAATCCAGGGCAAGAAAAACAAGATAACGATAGCCGCACCCATCACCACAACACCCGGGAATGCTGAGCCAAACATGGAAGGCGTCGCACGTAACATGGCGTAGAAAGGCGTGAAATACCAAACCGGCGCGATGTGCTCAGGCGTTTTGAGCGGATCGGCTGGGATGAAGTTGGCGTGCTCTAGAAAATAACCACCCATCTCCGGCGCAAAGAAAACAACAGCGAAGAATACGATAAAAAAGACACCTGTGCCGAAAGTATCTTTCACGGTGTAGTAGGGATGGAAAGGAATGCCGTCTAGCGGAATACCTTCGGCGTTTTTGTTTTTCTTGATCTCAACACCGTCAGGGTTGTTAGAGCCCACATGGTGAAGCGCAACGATGTGCAAGAACACCAAGGCGACCAGAATAAGCGGTACCGCAATAACGTGGAACGCAAAGAAGCGGTTCAAGGTGATGTCAGAGACGATAAAATCACCACGTACCCACTCAGTTAGCGCTGGACCAATCCAAGGTATGGTATTGAAGAGCGACAAGATAACCTGCGCACCCCAGTAAGACATCTGACCCCATGGCAGCAAGTAACCCATGAAAGCTTCAGCCATCAATGCCACATAGATCAACATACCGAAGACCCAGATCAACTCACGAGGCTTTTGATAAGAGCCGTACATCAGTCCGCGGAACATGTGTAGGTAGACGACGATAAAGAAGAAGGACGCGCCCGTTGAATGCATATAGCGAATCAACCAGCCGTAGTCCACATCGCGCATGATGTACTCGACCGAAGTAAACGCCTCAGCCCCATCGGGCTTGTAGTTCATGGTCAAGAAAATACCCGTGACAAGCTGAAGGATCAGCATCACGAACGACAGCACACCGAAGTAATACCAGAAGTTGAAGTTCTTCGGCGCCCAGTATTTGGACATGTGATATTCGTAGGTCTCCGTCAGCGGGAAACGATCGTCTATCCATGTCATTAAAGCGTTTTTCTGCTCAGCCATTAGGCACTCTCCTGATCTTCGCCAATGACGATTTGGGTTTCAGTGAGATACTTGTGGGGGGGCACTTCGAGGTTTACCGGAGCAGGCACACCCGCATAGACACGACCCGAGAAGTCGAACTTTGAGCCGTGACAGGGGCAGAAAAAGCCACCGAACCAATCGGCACCCAAATCAGGCGGCCCAACTTCTGGACGGTAGGTCGGCGCACAGCCCAAATGGGTACACACACCGAGCAACACCATAATCTGAGGGTTGATCGCGCGCTCCACACCAACGGCATACTCAGGCTGCTGCGGCATATCAGATAGCGGGTCTGCCAACAGACCTTTCTCTTCAACCGTAGCCAAACTGGCCAGAGCTTCAGGGGTGCGATTGACCAGCCATACCGGCTTGCCGCGCCACTCAACAGTCATCATTTGTCCCGGTTCTAGCTTGCTGATATCCACCTCGACCGGCGCACCCGCCGCGCGGGCACGCGCACTCGGCGCGAAGGATTTCAGCATCGGGACCGCCAACCCAACGACGCCAGCCGCACCAACCACACTCACAGAGGCGGTTAGAAAACGGCGACGCTTGGGGTCCAAGTCGCTCAGATCGAGCGAGCCTTGCTCAGCGTTTGCCATGCACAGGTTCTCCAAACATAAAAGTAATTCGAAATTTTTTGGCGCGACTCTGGTCATAACACCAGTGATTACTCGCCTCTAATCCACCGACCCAACACTCCCTGCCAAATCGATGGATGAAAATCACACTTTCAAGCAGTGAATTCTATCACAAACCTATCCACTTCCTGCGCCAATAGCGTCTAATTACATCACTAAAATGGCCCTACACAGGGTTAGCTACATCCACAAAGCGGTAGGACAGGGAAAATTGCTCAGCCAAGTGCTGACCTAGAGCCTGAACGCCACCGCGCTCAGTCGCGTGATGACCTGCGGCCAGATAGTTGATACCCATCTCCCGAGCAAAATGCGTGGTGCGCTCAGAGACTTCCCCCGAGACAAAAACATCAGCGCCCAAGTCGTGTGCCTGCTCAATGAAATCCTGCGCCCCGCCCGAGCACACCGCCACTTTTCGCACCTGTTGTTCGGCTCCACCCAGCAACAAGGGCTCACGCTCCAGCACGCGACCTACCTCAGTGGCGAATTGCGCCGCGCTCACTGGGGTAGGCAAGCTCCCCACCCACAATAAACCTTCGGTTCCAGCTGCTCGGTGTTGGTGAACATCTGTCAAGCCAAAGTCTCGCGCCAGACAGGCGTTGTTACCCATTTCGGCATGGACGTCCAAAGGCAGATGGTAGGCAAACAGATTGATGTCATTTTTAATCAAGCGACGCACTCGTCGACCTTTCATGCCCACCAGCGGCTGAGGCTCGCCCTTCCAAAAGTAGCCATGATGCACCAATACCGCGCAAGCCCCCCAAGCCTCAGCCTCGGCCAACAACGCATCGCAGGCAGTTACACCCACTAACAACCTCTCTATTTGCGCCCGGCCCTCCACTTGTAAGCCATTGGGGCAATAGTCAGCAATAGACTCAACAGCCAACAACCGATGGCAATAGTCAGCGAAGCTCTGGCGATCGATCATAAGAAGCAGCAGCCATCAATTAATATCGCTTCTAATAATAGTCGAGCAAATCCAGAACAATTCATCGCTATACTAGAGGGGCAAATAACAACCCCCTACCGTCGCCGCCCAAGGACCCGCATCGGCATGAATCCCGCCCAGCGATCGCTGCTTTTCGCCATTTTAATTGGCGTACTTACAGCCTTTGCCGCCTTCGGCCTCTGGCAGCTGTTGCGCAATCCCACGCAACAGGCTCCAATCACTGCCTCCTACGCCTCGGCAGTACAACGGGCTGCGCCCTCAGTCGTACAAGTAGAAGCCCAGAGACGCGACGATAACACCTCCTTCAGCAACAACCCCGCCCTCGACGAGCTATTTGGCACCGACTCACTCAGCAGTACGGTCACCAGCCAGGGCTCCGGCATTGTGGTTCGCGCCGATGGCCACGTACTCACCAACTACCACGTCGTACGCGACGCCAGCAGCATCGCCGTCACCCTCACCGATCGACGCCGCCTTCTGGCAGACGTGGTGGGTATTGACGCCGAGACAGACATCGCCGTGCTTAAAGTTCGAGCGCCAGACCCGCTGCAACCCATCGCCGCCGGAGACGACGGACGCCTGCAGGTGGGAGATGTTGTTTTGGCCATCGGCAATCCCTATGGCATAGGTCAAACAGTTACACAAGGGATAGTCTCCGCCCTGCGCCGACAGGTGGGCGGCTTTAGCGTGTACGACCAGTTCATTCAGACTGACGCTGCCATAAATCCCGGTAGCTCGGGTGGAGCACTGGTCAACTTACAGGGCGAACTGATTGGCTTAAACACCTCAGTTTTTAACGGCGCTGAAGACGCACAAGGCATCAGCTTTGCCATCCCCTCACGCATGCTGTTTAGCATAGTCGATCAGTTAATAGATAGAGGCGAAGTAAGCCGTGGCTGGCTGGGCATCCGAGGCAACGACGTCGCCCTCTCGCCGCTGCGCAACCGCGCCAGCAGTGGGGTTTTCGTGACGGGAGTCTATCAAGGACAACCTGCACAGAAAGCAGGCATCCTCCCCGGTGACGTTATAGATGGCCTAGACGAGTCCCCCACCCCGGACTCACGCAGCCTGCAATACGTGAGCTCGCACATCCCCCCGAACACTGAAGTCATTGTCTACGGACGCCGCAATGGTAAGCCCTTCAAGGCCAAACTGTTAATGGGCACCCGCCCCAGACAATAGCCAACTCATCGCCTAAAACCTCTCTTCGCAAATTCAACGACGAAGAATATGCAATTCCGGACTAATTGTTGCTCCACAAATCAAAAACCAATGATGGACTGAATTGCAATGATTTATGCACAGAGAAAACCCATGCTATTCACAGCATTACTAGCCACCCTTATCTTAGGAGGTTGCCACGACGACACCTCGATCAGAGAGTTCGGATCAGGAACGACAGGCACAACTAGCGGCATTGGCGGCTCTGGTAGCGCAATTGAGATAATAGATGTAGGCAGCACACTCGCTCCCGGAGAATTCCTGCTCGCCGATTTCGCCATCAGCCCTGCAGGCAAAGTCTCTATCAACGCAGACCTGAGCTCTGGCCAAGAAGTCGAAGTTTATTTCCTCAATGAGACCGAGTGGTATTTTTGGCGAGAAATTGAAAACAACGGTGGGGATGTCTCATCCTATAGTTTTCTATCTGCTTATCCAGACTTGGAAAGCGCCCTTTCAACGTCTTTTAACAGCCCACAGGTAACTGTAGACGCAGGGTTCTATGGTGTGCTCATCGAAAACACGGATGCGGGCTTCGTACAGCCAGATCCAGATGGTGAGAGTTCCGCCGTTAGCCTAAGCGTCTCTACCGAGGCCATTGACACGAGCTCCGATGCTCCAACAATATCCTCGGTACGTGTAAAAAAATCTAGAATCGGGAAGCTTGATTAAATCGCGCGAGAGTTCAGCACGAAGATAGAGCATCGGCGAGCGCCTTCAGCAGTAGCTCGCACTGCTCCTCAGACCCGATACTAATCCGCAAAAACTCGCTTGTTCTGCCGCTGGAAAAATGTCGCACCAACACATTTTTTTTGCGCAAATTAAGCGCTATATCAACGGCACTAACGGCTGAGTGTTTGGCAAATAAAAAGTTTGCAGCGGATGGCAAGCATGTAAATCCTAGCGACCCAAGATCAGCCGCGAGCTTCTCGCGATTAGCCACAGTTTTCTGGCAACACTCGGTAAAGTACACGTCATCAGCAAGACTGGCCACCGCTCCCGCTTGCGCCAGCCTATCCAAGGGGTAGGAATTAAAGCTGTCTTTGACTCTCACCAAACCATCAATCAACGCTGGCGAACCCAGCGCATAGCCCACCCGCAACCCGGCCAACGCACGTGACTTAGAGAAAGTGCGCACCACCAAAACATTATCAAAACGATCCAACAAGCCAAGTGCGGATTCTCCGCCAAAGTCGATATAGGCCTCATCGACTAACACCACGCAGTGACGGTTTTGCTCGGCAATTTGCTCTACCGCTTGCAACGGCAGCAAGCACCCAGTGGGCGCGTTGGGATTGGCGATCACCACCCCACCCGAATCACCCACATAGTCAGCCGGATCAATTGCAAACTCGTGGTTGAGCGGAATGACACGAATTTGTATTTGATAAAGGCCAGCGTAGACAGGATAGAAGCTGTAACTGATGTCAGGGGTCAGCAAGGGCTTAGTTTGCCGAAAGAATGCGTAAAACGCGTGCGCCAAAACCTCGTCCGACCCATTGCCGACAAAGACTTGCGAGCAATCGACGTGGTGATAATCCGCCAGCGCTTGCACCAACTCTGAGGAAGTAGGGTCAGAGTACAGTCGAAGCTCGTCACTGGCAGCCGCTCGAATCGCCTCAAGCACTTTGGGAGAAGGCGGATCCGGACTCTCGTTGGTATTGAGCTTAATCAACCCCGAGATTTTCGGCTGCTCTCCCGGTATATAGGGACTGAGCTGATCAATACCAGGACTCCAGAATTGACTCATTCTACGTTAACCTTTGGGAATGCGGTATCGAGCAGACTCGGCGTGCGCCTGCAGCCCCTCACCTTCGGCCAGAACGCTGGCCACCTGGCCAAGCGCTGCAGCACCTTCAGGACTGCACGCAATCAAACTGCTGCGCTTTTGGAAATCATAAACACCCAAAGGAGAGGAGTATCTGGCCGTGCCAGATGTGGGAAGCACGTGATTAGGACCAGCGCAGTAGTCGCCCAAGGCCTCTGCCGTATAGCGCCCCATAAAAATGGCACCGGCGTGCCTCACCTCGGTCGCCCAGCGCTCGGCATCGTCCACCGAAAGCTCCAAGTGCTCGGGTGCAATTGTATTGACGACCTCGATCGCCTGCCCCATATCCTCAACCTGAATAAAAACTCCACGATCGCGCATCGACGTCTCTATAACCTCACGACGCGGCAGGGCCTGCACCAACTTATCCATACTCGCCTGAACAGCATCGAGAAACCCAGCATCAGTGCTGACAAGAATCGCTTGAGCCAATTCGTCGTGCTCGGCCTGCGAGAACAAATCCATCGCTATCCAATCGGGGTCAGTCTTGCCGTCACAAACCACGCATATCTCGGACGGACCGGCGATCATATCTATGCCCACCTGCCCAAAGACCTGTCGCTTAGCCGTGGCTACCCAAGTATTTCCGGGGCCTGTGATTTTATCGACCCTGGGTATAGTTTGCGTGCCGTAGGCCATGGCAGCAACGGCCTGCGCTCCACCGACGGTAAACACTCTGTCGACCCCCGCTAGTGCCGCCGCCGCCAACACCATCGAGTTGCGCTCGCCTTTAGGCGTGGGCACCACCATCACCAGCTCACCCACCCCAGCCACGTTGGCGGGGATAGCATTCATCAAAACTGAGGAAGGGTAGCTGGCCTTGCCACCCGGCACATACAGCCCAGCACGATCCAGAGGACGCACTTGCTGACCCAGCAAGGTGCCATCGGACTCGCGATACTGCCAAGACTCTTGCCTTTGATGCTCATGGTATCGGCGCAGCCGCTCTGCTGCAGCGGTTAATGCATCGCGCTGCTCATCGGGTAAGCCTTCTAGTTCAGCTTGCAGCTGCGCGTGACTAAGAGATAGCTCTGAAATATCGCCAACATCGAGCCCGTCAAAGCGACGCGTGTACTCGACTACAGCCGCATCACCTTCTCGGCGCACCGTGGCGATAATTTCAGCCACCGCGTTCGCAACCTGATCATCAGAGACCGCTTCCCACGCCAGCCGCTGTGCTAGACGCTGATCAAAATCAGCCGCGCTAGCCGACAGTCGCAGCACAGAATCCATCACTAGCCATTCCCTTCACGGCGCTTGCGCACCGCTTCAGCAAGTTGTTGCAACATCGGCACTGTGTCATCCCAAGCCACGCAGGCATCGGTAATACTCTGGCCATAGACCGGCTCCCGATCAGTCGAGTAAGACTGATTGCCAGCCACCAAGTTACTCTCGATCATGATGCCGAAAATACGCATATCGCCGCCTTCCACCTGATGGCAAACGTCGTGATTAACGTACTTTTGACGCTCGTGCTTTTTGCGGCTGTTGGCGTGGCTGTAGTCGATCATCACACGCTCCGGCTTACCAGCTTTGGCCAACAGAGCACAGGCATCATCAACACTAGCTGCGTCGTAGTTGATCGCCTTGCTGCCGCCGCGCAAGATTATGTGACAGGCATCGTTTCCGGTCGTGGCAAAAATTGCCGAGTGACCCGACTTGGTGACCGACAAAAAGCGATGCGGGCAGGACGCAGAGCCGATGGCATCGACAGCCAACTGCACGCTGCCTGCAGTACCGTTTTTAAAACCGACAGGGCAAGACAAGCCTGACGCCAACTCGCGATGCGATTGGCTCTCGGTGGTGCGCGCGCCGATAGCACCCCACGAGACTAGATCAGCGATAAACTGCGGACTGATCAAATCGAGATACTCCACTCCACAAGGCAAGCCGAGGTCGTTGATGTCACAGAGCAATTGCCGTGCAACTCGCAACCCTTTGTTTATATCAAAGCTGTCGTTGATATCCGGGTCGTTGATCAAACCCTTCCAACCGACAGTCGTGCGCGGCTTTTCAAAATACACACGCATCACGATCTCGAGATCGTCTTTGAGTTCCTCGCGCACTTCAGCCAGTTTGTGGGCGTATTCCATCGCCGCGGCCGGATCGTGGATCGAGCAAGGCCCTACCACCACCACCAGGCGATCGTCTTCGCGACGCATTACTCGCTGGATAGCACGGCGAGTGTGCGACACTGTTTCAAAAGCTTTTTGACTGCCCTCAATCTCACTCATTAGATCTTCGGGAGCGATTAATTTCAGGTGCTCGCTAATGCGCAAATCATCGGTATTAGTTGTCATGCTGTCTCCGCTTCTACCGCTCGCGCAAGCTCTGCGGTGAAGTCACTGATTTTGCGGTGCTTTAGTTTAGCCGCCGCTTTGTTCACGATAAGTCGAGCCGTGCTGTGACGGATCACCTTTAATTCATCCAAGCCATTGGCGCGCAAAGTATTGCCAGTGTCTACCAGGTCGACAATCACATCGGCCAAGCCCACCAGCGGTGCCAACTCCATCGAGCCGTAAAGCTTGATCAGCTCCACTTGCACCGGTGTCTCGTGCTCGTTACTGAAGTAAGCGCGGGCCTGCTGGGTATACTTAGTGGCTACGCGTAACTGCCGAGCTGTCGCCCAATCACTGTCAGGCTTTCCCGCCACCGACAACCGGCAGGCACCGACCCCCAAGTCCAAGGGCTCGTACAATCCGCGCCCGCCATGCTCGTCGAGTACATCTTTACCCACAACGCCCAAATCCGCAGCACCGTATTCCACATAAGTTGGCACATCGCTAGAGCGCACCACCAAGACCGTGACATCGGGGTGAGTAGTCGGAAATTCAAGTTTGCGACTGACAGCTGGGTCTTCTAATAACTCGATGCCCGCTTCTTTTAACAGCGGTGCCATCTGCTTGAACAATCGACCTTTGGCTAGCGCCAGAGTCAAACCTCGCTTGTTAGACATGCTCAACCCTGTCCAGAGATACGCTCTATCGAGGCGCCCAGTTGATTAAATTTTTCCTCTATTCGCTCGTAGCCACGATCCACATGGTAGACACGCTGAACCAACGTCTCGCCCTCGGCCACTAGGCCGGCTAAGATCAAACTCGCCGAGGCGCGCAAGTCGGTTGCCATGACGGGTGCACCCGTGAGCTTTTCTACGCCCGTGATCATCACCGTGTTGCCCTCAATGCGCGCATCTACGCCCATGCGCTGCAGCTCTTGGATATGCATGAAACGATTTTCAAAGACGGTTTCAGAAATTGCCCCCGTGCCTTGCGCCACCGCGTTGAGCACACAAAATTGTGCTTGCATATCGGTGGGAAAACCCGGATGCGGCGAAGTGCGCAAGTTGATAGCCTTGGGACGCTTGCCACGCATATTCAGCTCGATCCAATCCTCACCGGTGTCGATCTCGGCACCAGCAGCCTCTAGCTTTTGCAATACAGCATCCATGATCATCGGGCGGGTGTCGAGAGTGCGTACATGCCCACCTGTGACTGCGGCTGCAACCAGATAAGTGCCCGTTTCGATGCGATCGGGCACCACGTGCCAGCGACAACCCGAGAGCCGCTCCACCCCTTCAATTTCGATGGTCTGCGTACCCGCCCCACGCACTTTGGCACCGCAGGCATTGAGGAAGTTGGCCAAATCGACCACCTCTGGCTCGCGAGCTGCATTTTTAAGAATGGTCGTACCTTCGGCTAGCGCCGCCGCCATCATCAGGTTCTCGGTGCCCGTCACGGTGACCGTGTCGAACACCAATTTGGCGCCTCTCAGCCGATCCGCTCTCGCCTTGATATAACCACCTTCGACTTCGATCTCAGCACCTAAGGCGCGCAGCCCCTCGATGTGCAGATCGACGGGACGACTACCGATGGCGCAGCCACCTGGCAGCGAGACCTCAGCATGGCCAAAGCGAGCCACCAACGGGCCAAGCACCAAAATTGAGGCACGCATCGTTTTGACCAGATCGTACGGCGCGCAGGTGCTATCTATTTTGGCGGCGTCCGTCTCGATGCCCATACTCTCGTCGAGGGTCACATTGACCCCCATGCGCCCGAGCAACTGAATGGCCGTGGTGACGTCACGCAGGTGCGGAACGTTGCTGATATTGACCGGCGCCTCG
>JBMYWE010000025.1:0-12746 GCA_049607125.1 Granulosicoccaceae bacterium
ATACCCACATGTTCAACCCCCATCAGCTCGACCGTGTCGGCCACCATCTGGCAAAAACTCTCGAGAGTGCAGTTACTCTTGTCCTTGAGGTGGTGCGGATACAGAGATACTCCCAGCATGCCCCCAGTCTCAGCCAAGGCCTTGAGCACTGCGTCAGATTTGTTGCGCAGCGCCGGATGCCAAAAACTCGGGTTGGCGTGGGTGATGGCGATGGGCCGATTGGAGTGCTCAATCGCCTCCAACGTGGAGCGTTCCGCCGAGTGGCTCATATCAACCACCAGACCGACGCGATTCATCTCAGCCACCACCTCACGACCCATACGAGTGAGACCGGTGTCGTCGTCTTCGTAGCAGCCCGTCGCCAACAACGATTGGTTGTTGTAGGTGAGCTGCATAAAGCGCGCACCGAGCGTATGGCAGATCTCGACTAGACCAATATCATCCTCGATGGGTGAGGGATTTTGGTAGCCGAAAAAAATGGCGGTGCGGTTGCTCTCGCGTGCGAGTTTGACGTCGGCGCCACTCAGACCTTTGAATATCAACTCGGGAAAACGCTCAAAATAGCGATTCCAACGCTCCACTTGCAATACCATCTCACGAAAGTTCTCGTGGTAGGCGATGGTGACATGAACCGCGTCTACACCACCCTCGCGCATCTGCCGAAAAACCTTCTCGGACCAGTTGGCGTATTGCAAGCCGTCAATTAGATAGTTGGTCGCCATGTATTCCTGCTCTGTCAATGCGTTGTAATCTAACACTCACTGCTCTGCGACAGTGCGCGCCATGATTCGACACGCACTGTGCGTAACCGAGCGCAGCAAGGGCCGCGCCGGATGCCCTCTCCAGCGCTAGGTGGGTGTGCCAGAGCTGATATAGGCCGTTTTGACTGTGGTGTAAAACTCTTGAGCGTACGAACCCTGCTCACGTGGCCCGTAGCTGGACTGCCCTCGCCCACCAAAGGGTACGTGATAGTCGGTGCCTGCTGTCGGCAGATTGACCATCACACAGCCTGATTCGGCGTTGCGTCTGAAATGCGTGGCACGCGCCAGCGAGTTGGTCATGATACCCGCCGTCAACCCGAAACGCGTGTCATTGACAGTGGCCAAAGCCTCGTCGTAGCTGTCAACTTTGATCACACAAGCCAGCGGAGCAAACAGCTCTTCACGATTGATTTGCCAATCGTTGCGCGTGCCCACAAATACACCCGGCGTCATGTAGAAACCAGGGGTTTCGCGCTCGACGCGCTCGCCGCCACACAATAGCTCACCACCTTCGCGCTTGCCGAGCTCAACGTTGGCGAGGTTTTCATTTAGCTGCTGCTCGCTGACCACTGGGCCAAGCTGCGTGCCGTCTTTAAGCGCATGGTCAACCACCATTGCGTTAGCGCCTGCCACCAAACGCTCAACAAAGGCATCGTGAATAGCGCTGTGCACGATCAAGCGCGAAGACGCGGTACACTTTTGTCCGGTGCCGCCGAAGGCGCCCCCCAGTGCACAGGCTACCGCGTTGTCCAGATCGGCGTCGTCCATGATGGCGAGTGCGTTTTTGCTGCCCATCTCCATTTGGATTTTGGTGAAATTGGGCACGCACGCCGCTGCAATCTGCTGCCCTACCGGCACAGAGCCGGTAAAGCTGATGGCGTTGACTAAGGGACTCTCGGCCAAGTGCTGACCCACCGCTCCACCCGGTCCCATGACCAGATTAAACAATCCGGCGGGGATATCTTGCTTGGCGATAATTTGCGTCAAGGCCACTGCCGACGCTGGCACCAAGTTCGCTGGCTTCCACACGACCGCATTGCCAAAGGCCAGTGCTGGGGCAATTTTCCAGACAGCGGTGGCAGTGGGGAAGTTCCAGGGCGAAATGATACCCACCACTCCTACGGGCTCGCGGCGCACGTCGATCTCGATGCCGTCGCGCACCGAGTCGGCGGTGTCGCCAATCTGACGCAAGGCTTCAGCGGCGTAGTAGGTAAAAAATTGCCCCGCACGGTAGACCTCACCCTTGCCCTCGGCCCGAGGTTTACCCTCTTCGCGCGCCAGCAGCTCGCCGAGTTCCTCACAGCGGGATATCAGTTCTTCACCAATGGCCATCAACACGCTATATCGCTTCTCCAAGCCTGACTTGGCCCAGAGCTTTTGCGCCTGGTGAGCGGCATCAAGTGCTTGATCAAGCTGTGCAGTCGATGCCTGTGCGTAGTGGCCAATCACATCGTTTAAGTCAGAGGGGTTGCGATTCTCCACCGTCGTTGCGCCGTCAAGCCACTGCCCACCGATATAGTTCTGCCCTTGTGCCGCCATCATGATCTCGCTTGTAAGTTTTCTGATACGCGTAGCCTGCACGTCAAACCAACTTCAGTCAATCTGATTGTTTTTTATCTTACTTCAATTAAACTGAAGTCATGATAAAACTCGAACAGCTGCAACAATTCCTCGTCGTCAGCCAATGCAACAGCTTGATGGACGCTGCCCAGCAACTGCACCGCACCCCGTCTGCCATCTCCATGACGCTGAAACAGATAGAGGCCACTTTGGGCGGCCCTCTATTTGAAGGAGACCGCAAGCGCGATCTCACCCCATTGGGCCGATTCGTCTACCAGCGCGCCAAACGCAGCGTGGCCGAACACCATCGCATGCTCGAGGAGATCGACAGCTACGCCAAAGGTGACACTGGGCTGGTGCGCGTTGCTGCAGTGCCCTCCGCCGCCACCCAACAACTGCCAGAAGCCATCGCTCGTTGCCAACAACAACGCCCCGAACTGCGCATAGAGCTACACGACACGGATTCCGCCGCCGTGCACGCCGCCGTGCTGAACAACGAGGCAGACCTCGGTATCGCCAGTCTGCCTGCCGAGGGCAGCTCGCTACAACACAGATTACTCGCCACCGACGCCTTTGTCTGCGTCTGCCACGCAGAGCACCCTCTGGCCACCGAGAAAGCACCTCTGTCGTGGCGCACACTGAGCAAGCATCGTTTTATCCACAACGGGTTGTGCGACCAGATAGAACACCCGACCGTGCGGGAGCTGAGTGCTGGAGCGCACTTGCAGGTCTTTAATATCGCCTCTCTTCTCGCCTTTTTGGGTCGTGGCCTAGGTGTGACGGTGTTGCCGCAAGGCTCGGTGCCCGACGGGTCTGACTTGGCTGTTCGACCGCTGCAAGATCGCGACGCTGTACGAAGCTTGTATCTGTTACAGCGAGCAGACTTTACGCCCGCGCCTGGGGCATTACTGGTCGGGATTGAAGTGTGTGCAGTCTATGGGGTTAGGTAGCTTAGCTGGGTTGCATCAGCGAAGTTATCTTTTGGGCATATGCTCTACATCCCGTCTGGACCGCTGGAAGCTAGCTGAACGAGCACAAGCTGAAAAGGGATGGGTAGCTGTATACCTAGGTGTTTTGTTAAATAAAGAGGCCGCCGTATATTCGATTTGTTGCTTGCTCTGTCTTCGAACTTGACCCCAGACGTCTTGACTATTATTCCAAGAATAAATACCCGCCCCTTCGGCACCGGTTATCGCTCCTCACGCGACAGCGCATGGTGTTACCCAGTGTTAGCTCGGATATTTCATCCAGGCAAAAAAGTACGCGCAGGGATTGGTTTTTCCAGTGACATTCGCAGAAGCGCTGGTGCCGGGCACGCCGCCTAACTCACCAACCGTCTGCGACTGCACGCCCCGAACTGCGCGCTCCGAAAATAATTCACCAGGGAATCAAAAAAATAAGCGAGAAATCGTGAGAATGGTGAAATTTCCGGGTTAACAACCCGTGCAAAAACGGGCTGTTAAGTCTGTTATCGCGCTATCCGCGCTCAAACTTATACCCCATCCCATATACCGAGTGGATCAAACCCCGCTCTAGGCCCAGGTCATCGATCTTGCGCCGCAGGTTTTTAACATGGCTGTCGACGGTGCGCTCGGAAACAGAACGGTTGCTATCGTACAGGTGATCGAGCAATTGTTGACGCGAGAAGATGCGGCCCGGTCTTTCACTCAATAGATGCAACAGGCGAAACTCAAACGGCGTCAGGTCCAGCGACTGACCTTCGACGCTGGCCTTGAGGGTCTCAGGGTCCAGATTTAAGCCACTTTCTGATTTGCTGTTAGAGGCAGCACTGCGGCGCAGAATATTTTTGATACGCGCCACCAGCTCTCTGGGGCTGTAGGGCTTGCAAATGTAATCGTCGGCGCCCAGCTCCAAACCGATCAGCCGGTCGATCTCATCCACACGGGCAGTAGCCATCACCACCGGAATGTCGAATCGAGTGCGTAGCTCACGGTAAACGCTGAGGCCATCCTTGCCCGGTAACATTAAATCAAGCACCACTAAGTCAGCCGAGTGCTGATCAAGCCAAGCTTGTACTTCATCGCCTCTAGCCAACCAGTGCGCTCGGTAGCCACCCGCCTGCAAGTACTCCACCAGCACTTGTGCCAATGAGGGCTCGTCTTCAACAATTAAGATATTTGCGCCATCAACCATGTTTAGTCTCTGTTGGTTTTTGCTCAATCAAAGGTAGCCGCAAGCACAGTTTCAGGCCTCCCAACTCACTGTGCCCTGCCGACAAACTAGCACCGTGTGCCTCGCTTATTTGCCGGGCAATGGCCAAACCCAAACCCGAACCGCCCTCGCTGCGATTGCGCGACTCATCAGGGCGGTACAGTCGCTCGAACAGTCTGGGCAAGGAGGCCTCACTCACGCCCGGTTCACTGTCGGCAATGCTCACACAGGCGCTGTTCGCCTCTCGATTGAGTGCGATCTCTATGCGACCGCCGGTACGGGTGTGGCGCATGCTGTTGTCTAGCAAGTTGTTAAACAGTTGCAGCAAGCGCGTGGCATCCCCCATCACAGGCATGGCCGTCTCCGCGCCGCTTAGCTGTAGGCCCAAGCCCAGCTTATTGGCGCGAGCCTCATTGGCTATGACTAAGTCTTGTAACAAGCCGCCTAAATTCAGGCACTTGAGTTGGATGTTGAGCAAACCGGCATCGCCGAGCGAAAGCTGGTGCAAGTCATCCACCAGCTTGGCCAATGAGAGCACCTGGGCGTGCAAGGCGGAGATACGATCAGGGCTCGCCTCGCGAATGCCATCTTGCAGGGCTTCAATTTCGCTACGCAACACGGCCAAGGGTGTGCGCAGTTCGTGCGAGGTGTCCGCGATCCACTGCTGCCTCAATCGTTGCTCGGCCTCTAAGCTTTGCGCCAGCTGGTTAAAGTCGTTGGAGAGCTGCGCAAGCTCGTCCTGGCCTTTTACCGCCAAGCGATGGCTAAACTTGCCCGCCGCCAGTTGCCTTGTCCCTGCAGCCATGGATTTGATCGGCCGCAGAAAATGCCTGACCAACAAAGCGGCGGCTAACAGGCCTAGCAACAGAGCCACCGGTGCGACCCACATCAGCTGCCCAAGCTGCCTGTCTTGAAAAGAGCGCGCTAGTTTGTTGTCGAGCACTTCCGGTGGTTGTAATAGCAGCTCGCCCACCCGCTCTCCCTCAAGCTCTAGGGGCAATCGATGCACATCGTGAGAGCGCACTCTCGATTGCTCGTGCACACGGCGGCTACCGGCCAACCATTCAACCTGCGAGTTAACCAAGGCGACACGATGCTCAAACAAACGCGTGCCCGCTCGAGGCGGCCCCTTGGGTGGAGGACGACCCTTAGCGCCGCGATCACGACCGCGATCAGGAGGGGGTGGTGGGCGACGCTCGGTGTGCTCTGGGCCACCGACTTGTCGCCGCCATAGGGAGGAATCTCTCTCGAGATTTTGCCAGCTGCCCGCGCGCTCGTAATGGACAATCAAACGTTCGCCAAGTGCCACCAGGCGTTGTTTTTCCTGTGCTAACAAATAGTCATTGAAGCCGCGTTCGAAGCTCCAATTAACAAACAGCAGCACCGAGATCAGAACCAGCAAGATCACCGCTGAAAAGGCGAAAAAGAGCTGGCGAAAAAGGCTATTGCGCATGAGTCGTGACTAAAGCGAGGGGTAATCGCTATTTTGGCACACAAGTATGGAGCGAATATGCAGTGCTTTGATCGCCAAACGCACCTAGCTCAATTTTCGTCTATTTGAGAGACCTTTTTGGCCGATCGCGCAAGAAATCGACAATCCACCGAGCGACCTGCCCGCTGTCGATCGGCTGATCAACGCATTGCATGCCCGCCTCGACCACCGCTTCACCCAGAATATCGCCGCGACACTCGAGCAAACCCCGACCATAGGCGGCGTCGAACTCAGGGTGCCCCTGAAAGCTCAGTGCCTGCTTGCCGTAGAGCAACATGCCGTAGGGGCAGAAATTGCTGCCGGCCAGAACATCGGCGGTCGCTGGCAATTGCACGACTTGATCTTGGTGGAAGCATTGGATATCGAAACTGGCCGGGGCGTCTTGCATCCAACTGGGCAGCGCCGCCGACTCCAGCGTGTTGTAGCGATGTACACTCACCCCCCAGCCCTTGTCCGATTTCTCTACCTTGCCACCCAGCGCTTGCGCAATCAGCTGATGGCCAAAGCAGATGCCGACCATCGGCACATCGGCCTGATGCAATGCTCGAATGAAGTTTTCCAGCGGTTCCAACCAGTCGTGCTGCTCGTAAACCCCGTGGCGGCTACCTGTGATTAGCCAAGCGTCGCAAGCATGCACGTTGTCGGGAATTTCTCCCGACAAAATGGCCCAATGCTGGAAACTTAGGTTTTCATCGGCTCCCAGCAACAAGCGCTCGAACATGCTTGGGTAGTTGCCGTGCGGTTCGAGCTCTTGGGGCGGCAGGCCCGTCTCGAGCAGCCCGATTTTGAGGGGTTTGTCGGCAGACATAGCGATTTCCTATCCACGCACGGCGAGTAGCGCATCAGCAAAGGGTTCAATGATCGATTGGCGAAGACCCGCTACATTAAAACGACCATCACCCACCATGTAGATGCCGAACTCGCTCTGCAGGCGATCCACCTGTTCGGGTGTGACAGGCATACGCGAAAACATGCCGCGATGGTGCGCGACAAAATCGAAGGTATCGCTACTACTTTTATTGCGCAGCGTGTCTGCCAGCTCTGTACGCAAACTCAGCATGCGCGTGCGCACCGCGTCGAGCTCGTCTTCCCAGGTTTTGCGCAGTTGGGCATCTTCAAGAATGATGCGCACCACCGCCGCACCGTGGTCGGGTGGCATGGAGTAGTTGCCGCGAGCCACACTCGCCACTTGGCTGATCGCCACGTCAGCGCGCTCGGCGCTCTCACCAACAATAATCGCTGCGCCGGTACGCTCGCGATAGATACCAAAGTTTTTGGAGCAACTGGAAGCAATTGCCATCTCTGGCACTTGACTAAATATTTGGCGAAGTGCCACTGCATCTTCTTCTAGACCATCACCAAACCCGTGGTAGGCAAAATCGACGAAGGGAAAGAAGCCTTTCTCGGTGGCCAGATCAGCGATCGCCTGCCACTGCTCGGCCGTGGGGTTGGCGCCGGTGGGGTTGTGACAGCAGCCGTGCAGCAGCACGATGTCGTCCGGGCCCAGGGTAGCGAGGGTTTCCATCATGGCGTCAAAGCGCAAGCCGCCCGTCTCGGCATCAAAATAGGGGTAGCTTTTGATCTCAAACCCGGCGGCCGTGGCGATAGGTACGTGATTGGGCCAGGTGGGGTCACTGAACCACATTTTGGCGTTGGGCTTGGCGCGCTTGAGCGTGTCGCACAAGATGCGCAGAGCACCTGTGCCGCCTGGTGCCTGCAGCGTGCGAATGCGAGATTTATCTTGCGCTTCTCCGAAAACCAAATCGCTGATGGCTGCATTGAAACGCACATCGCCCATACCACCGACATAAGATTTGCTGGTCTGTGTTTGATACAAGCGCTGCTCCGCCTCGCGCACCGCCAACATCACGGGGGTTTCACCCTTCTCATCCTTGTACACGCCGGGGCCAAGGTCAATCTTGTCGGTGCGTGGATCGTCGCGAAACTTGGCGATCAGGGCGAGAATTTTATCGGCGGGTGCAGCTTGCATTTGCTCGAACAAAGCAGTTCTCCTCGAGTGGTAGGCCCAGTGTCAATGCGCGAAACACGCATCGATGGCGGTCGCACGACCGTCACGATGGTTGGGCAGGTATTAGACCTTCCCATACTAACCGAAACCACGGCTGGTCAACATACACAGATGCGAGATATCGCTTGCGTATTAGCTTTTTCTATACAAATGATTGAAAAAGGATAATTCACAGTCTCTAGGGCGCAGGGCAGACTGGCTCTATTGTCAATGCAACGGCCACCCGCAGCCGCATTTCAGGAGTTATTATGTCTGTTTCAACCCCACACTGCAGTGCCGTCGCCGAGTTGCAAGCTAACGCCAGCGAGCCCTTTGAGAGAGCGCACGCTATGCCTCCCAGTGTCTACACCAGCGCGGAGTTCTTGCAGGCCGAGCTCGACGGTGTGTTTAAGCAAGATTGGTACTGCGCTGGCCGCGCCAGCAGCCTGCCAGAGCCAGGTGACTACACCACCCTGGAGCTGGCGGGTCAGCCAGTGATGGTGGTGCGCGACAAGAGCGGCGAACTGCGCGCCCACTCCAATGTCTGCTTGCACCGCATGTCCACGCTGCTGCATGGGCGCGGCAACTCACGCAGTATTGTCTGCCCCTATCACGCCTGGACATACAACCTCGACGGCAGTCTGCGCGGGGCACCGGCCATGCAGGACAACGAGGCCTTTTGCAAGAACTCCATGAAACTGCCCTCGGTCCGCTGTGAGGTATGGCTGGGCTGGATCATGATTTCTCTCAACTCAGACGCTGCTCCCGCCGCCGAACAGCTGGCCGATGTAGAGCGCTTGGTGGGCGACTACGGCATGGAGCACTATGTCGAAGCCTTCTACGAGACTCACCTCTGGGACACCAACTGGAAGGTACTGGCGGAGAACTTTATGGAGAGCTACCACCTGCCGGTGTGTCACGCGGGCACCATCGGCGGGCTGTCAAAACTCGACGAGATGGTGTGTCCTGAGGGCTTGTCCGCCTTCAACTATCACACCATTTTAAAGGACGAATCGCTCAGCATCGCCATGGCGCACGAGCGCAACACCCGTCTGCAGGGCGAGCGTCGCCGCACCACCTACTTGCTCGCTATCTACCCCAGTTTGCTGATCACTCTCACGCCGGGCTACTTTTGGTATCTCTCGCTGCACCCAGAAGGCGTAGACAAGGTGCGCATTCAATTTGGTGGCGGCATGTCCCCCGAGCACACGGCCGACCCCGAGGCACAACAACATTTTGATCAACTCAAATCGCTGTTGGACGATGTTAATGTCGAAGATCGCGGCTGCACCGAGAAGGTGTATCGGGGTCTGTGCTCCGAGATGGCGGCCCCAGGCCCCTTGTCACATCTGGAGCGACCCAACTATGATTTCGCCCAGTATTTGGTGAGCAAGGTAAGTGGATGAACAACCCGCAAGACGATCTGAGATCACAGTTTTTAGAGGGAATGAGTAAAGTTGCCTGTACGGTGACGGTGGTCACCACCGATGGCAGCGCCGGTCGCTCGGGCATGACGGTCTCAGCCATGAGCTCTGTCTCGGCTGACGGCGAGGCCCCTTGCTTGCTGGTGTGTGTGCACCACGAAGCCCCGGCCGCCCCACTGATTCTCGCCAATGGTTGTTTTTGCACCAATGTACTTTCTACCGAGCAAAGCGAGATCTCCAACGTATTTGCCGGCTTGTCCGAAGTGGACAACGGCGACAGATTTGGCTGCGCTAGTTGGCACAGTATGCGCACCGGCAGCCCACGCCTGGAACATGCACTGGCCGCCTTTGATTGCCGGGTTCTCAGCGCCGAGCGAGTGGGCACCCACCATATTTTTATCGGTACGGTACAGGACGTCTATGTCTCTGACGCCAGCTCCCCGCTGCTCTACGCCAACCGAGACTACGCCTGTCTGGCCTGATGTTTTCCCAATCAAGCGTTCTGCCCAACATTAGTCTCGCTATTCTTGCCACTTGTTCAAGTGATATTGGCCCAAATATAACTTATCGTGGCAAACCTTAAAGAGTCAGCGCTTTCGCCGCTGACCTAGCTAGCTGTTTCCGCTATAGTTGAGCTTATGAACAGGCATTTTGATGCCTCGCACAGCCCAGCTGCGTCAGCAAAAGCAGTTTTTATTGTGCGTAAACACCCAATACACACGATATTGTGTCGATAACCTGACAGACAAGAGAATAACAATGGAAAGAATGGACAATTGGTTGCGTGAGATTGGTCGGCGAGTGCGCTCTCTGCGAGCTCAGCGCGGCGTGTCCCGCAAGCACCTCTCGACTCACTCTCAAATCTCGGAGCGCTATCTCGCCCAGGTTGAAAGCGGGCAGGCAAATCTTTCCTTCGCCATGCTGTACAAGATATCCCGAGCACTGGACGTTGAACTGCTAGCGCTAGTAGATCTGGATATCCATGGCCCTATCGACTCGCAGCTGCGCCAACTGGTCAACAACCTCGAAGACGCACAAAAGCAGCAACTGATCGAACATATCGAACACGTTGTCGCCCCGACCCGTCGTCAGACCGATCAACGCGTCGCCCTGATTGGTATGCGCGGCGCCGGTAAAACATCTGCCGGCAACATAGCCTCCGAGATGCTGGGCGCCCCCTTCTTCCGCGTCTCAGATCGCATCACCGAGCTCGCCGGTATGAGCCTGGCCGAAATCATGGACCTCGGCGGTCAAAATGCCTATCGCCGCTGGGAGCAGACCGCCCTGCAGGATATCGTCGATAACAACACCCGCTGCATCATCGAGACAGGTGGTTCAGTGGTTGCCGAGCCACGTACCTTTAACCTGCTGCGCGAGCGCTGCAAAATGGTATGGGTGCAAGCCCAGCCCGAGCAACACATGAACCGCGTCATGGCTCAGGGAGATATGCGTCCGTTTGAGCACCATCAGCAAACGCTGGACGATTTGACGCATATGCTGCACGAACGAGAATCTCTCTATTCCACAGCAGACTACAAGCTAGACACCAGCGTGATCGACGCCAAAGCTGCGGGTAAATCACTCTTTGATCTCATCAAAGATGACATGCAGTAATTTTTGTGTCATCCAGCTGACATATTCTCGATTGAGGGTATAAGCTTGGCTAATATCTTAGAAAACCGCGATAACAAGCTCGCGGCGGAGTGACTATGCCGGGCGTCGGCGGCTGGGTTCCAGAGCTAGGCAAACTGGGCAAACTGATCAAGGGCTATCATTTGCTCGCCGCCACACTAGATGGCGAGCGAGCACTGGTCGGCCAGGTGTCCAACCGCTGGCTCGACTCCGAAATAGAGTGCACCATCCGCGTGGGAGATATCCCTCTCCCCACCCTCAATACCTTTCGCGGCCATGAAATTCTCGCCAGCACTTTCTACCCCGATCAAGACCTCGACCCCGTCGGCATCAGACTCGACCTGATCGATCAAGACGATCCGCGCTGGGACACCGTTATCAACACCAATCGGCTGCCCAAACTTGAGCCGCGTATCAACGCCTTGGTATTGAGTGCCACCATGCTGCAAGGTGTGCGGCGCTACGGTAACAACGGCACGCGAAACCGCTCTATCACATCCAACTTGGTGGTCGCGGCTCTTATCCACGACTGCATAGGCAAAGTGGACTCCCTCGCCAGCCTCAAACCAAGCGAATGCCCCACTGTCGACTTCAACTACATCGAAGTGGAGTTTGGCAAACAAGTGGCGCTACACGCGCGCAATATCGCCACACACATGGCCGAGTTTAAGGAAGCCTTCGCCACCGGCAAAGTAGACCAGCTCGAAATAAGCCCTCGCTACGCCAACGCCATTGCCTGTTTGATCGCGGGCGAGCTGCGCCTATCGGCACGCGCGGCGGGCGAGCACATCACGCAGACGCTCAGCCCGTTCAAAAAACAAGAGCTCGTTGCGGCTGGTGTAGAAATACGCGGCGCCTTCCCCGAGCGAGAGTTGCTCGAACGCGACTATCACATGCTGCGCGCGGCCTTCTCGCTGCCAGGGGTAGATTACTCGGCCCTACGCGAGCCGATTGAACACTCGCTTTTGCAAGCCGTGGAAGACGTCCTACACGACCCGCGCAAGCGGGACCGCCTAATAGGCCGTCGCGGCCGAGCGGTGCACGAGGTGCATATCAACCTGCCGATCATGGAGTACTATGACGCGGCGGCCACCCCGGACAACATCGCCACTATCCACCTTGCCGCGTTAGAGATGACGCGCCACCTCGACCGCTGCCGACGCAAGTCGCGCTCGACTATGGCCGCACATGCCTTTAACTTGGCCCACGCCGCCTGGCAATCCTTTGGCGAAAATCTCGACATCAGTATCGCCTGCGCCACCATTTTGCACGACGTCGTCGAAGATGGCTCGGCAAAGGTAGCTGGTTACAACCACTCGCTGCGCTTGTTGCGCAAACGCTTTGGTGGCCCAATTGCCGCGATGGTGGGTGAAGTCACTGACGCCTCAAACGCCGAGCACGGCCCGCGCAAAGCCGAGTACACGGCGGACTTACCCGGCCTGCGCACGGCACAAAAAGCCTATAACGTCGGTCGCTATACCAGCATGCGCATCCGCGCCACCGACGTGCAAACCCCCTACACCGTGGCGGGTATCATCACCAAGTTAGTCGACACCGCCATGACCTTCGACGAATCCGTGCGAGACCCAGAGAGCCTTGGCGGCTGGTGGCGCGACAGCGGCATTCGCATCTATTGGGCCGAGCGCGTACGCGGCCCGATTGTTCGGCCACTGATCAACAAACTCGTCAAAGAGATC
>JBMYWE010000026.1:0-12662 GCA_049607125.1 Granulosicoccaceae bacterium
TTGGCATATAGCGCAAAGCGGATGAGTTCGACCGCGTAGGTGAACGGATTCAATTGCACAATGTTCGCCAGTACCGGTGCATTTTCCTGGATTCGCCAGAGCGGATAAAGCGCTGTGGAGGCAAAAAACATAGGGAAAATAACAAAGTTCATGACCCCCGCAAAGTTCTGCAACTTGGTGATCATCGATGATAAAAACAGACCAAAAGAACCTAGCATCAAGGCCACGACCACAATGGCTGGCACAATCCACAACAAGCCCTGCACCGGCAAACGCACATCGAATGCCAGTGCGATTAACAAAAACACCAAACACTGCACCAGCGACACCGCGGCGCTGGCCACCAACTTGGCCAACAGAATCCACCAGCGTGGCAAAGGTGCAGTCAGCAACAGGCGCATCGACCCCATCTCGCGGTCGTAGACCATCGACAGAGAGGACTGCAGCGAATTGAATAGAATGATCATGGCGCACAGGCCGGGCGCAATATAGGTTTCGTAGCGTATGTAGGTTTCATAGGGCGGGATGATAGACAACCCCAGAGCCGCTCGAAAACCAGCACCAAAAATAAACAACCAAACCAGCGGGCGAACCAAAGCCGCAAAAAAACGCTCTCGCTGATGCCAGAATCTCAGCAACTCTCGCCAGATGATCACTTGCAATGCGCGCATCATAGCGACAGCCGTCCTTCGCTGCCAAAGGCCGCGCGAACAGCGGCGACACCTCCGAGTGATTCGAGCGTGCCCTCCTGCTCAACGCAACCTGCCCGCATGATGACAACAGGGTCTTGAGCGTCAATTTCGTCCAGCAAATGGGTAATCCAGATGACACTCACGCCCTGCTGCGAGAGCTCATGCGCGTAGTCAGTGATCACAGTTTTGGAGGCCAAATCAAGACCGGCGGTGGGCTCGTCCATGATCAGCACTTGGGGTCGGTGCAACAGCGCCCGCGCAATTTCAACGCGTCGTTTAAGTCCACCCGACAAACTGGCGACGGGCTTTTTGGCACAGGACTGCAAATCCAAGCGCTGCAGTGCCTCATCGAGCTCAGCGGGGCTCAGTCGCAGTCCGTGCAGCCCAGCGAAATAGCGCAGATTTTGGGTTACGGTCAGTTCGGCATCCAAGCTGGCTTGCTGAAACACCACCCCAATCGCGCGTCGAAGGGCAAGCGGGTCTTTTTGCATCGACAAGCCCCCAACCCGGATTTCGCCTGCCGCAGGCTGCAATAAGCCTGCAATCAAGTTGAAAACGGTAGACTTTCCGGCGCCGTTGGGCCCCAGCAGCGCTGTGAATTTGCCAGGTTCAGCACGCCAAGAAAACCCAGAGAGTACCGAGGCTTTACCGTAAGAAAAATCAACCTTGTCTAGGACGACTTCGTTATTCAACCGTCACCTGCAAGGCCTGACTTTCACCGGTACTTCCCACAATGCGAATTTCATATTGACCCGGTTTGATGGCGACAAAACCAAACTCCATGGTTCCCGCATCGTCAAACTCAACCGACTGCACGCCGTAAGGCCTGATTTCGAGCCCTTCAATGACGATTTCGTCGATCCACACGGCGCGAGAAAAATCGGCGATATCCAAGCCAATTTCGCCCGAGCCGTCGGCAGTAAATTCTACCTCGTAGTACTTGCCAGACTTGAGGGTCCATGGCCCACCCAGCGGCTCCCCTACTGACAACACCACCTCTGGCAGATCCTCTTTATTAGAGCCTGACATAAGCCCCGCCGCCCCTAAAGTATCGTCGTCATCATCGGCGACTGAATAGGTTGCCGACAACGTAGTGGCCAGTGCCAACAAGGCTGGCATCAATAGCTTTTTCATGAGATCTCCGGGTTAATTTGAAGAGGTAGGTCGCGCCGCAGCACCCCAGGGGAAGCGCCCGACTTTGATAGATTTGATTGGCTCGTTGTTAGACAAGTCAATCACAGTAACGTCACCTGATACACCGTTGGTTGTGAACAGTTTTGACCAGTCGGGGGAAAACGCCATATGCCAGACGCGCTTGCCAACCAAGACATACTCCAGCACGGTGTAGTTACTGGTATCGACAACCGCGATATGGTTTGCCGGCCCAAGGGCAACAAAGGCACGACTGTCGTCCTCGTTCAGCTCAACGCCCACAGGCTGGATTTTGTCGGGGTGCACGCCTTTTATTTCAAAGCTGATTTTACCGAGCTCTGACTGATCTGATGTATCGAAAATCGCGACGGTGCCGCCAATTTCAGAGCTGACCCAAAGTTTGGAGCCGTCTTTGTTGTATTCGGCGTGACGCGGCCGTGAATCGACCAGTGAGTTGGCGAAAATTTTCTGCGTGCTGGTATCGATCCAATGCACCATATTGGTGGTTTCAGAGGTGGTAATGGACACTTTGCCATCAGGACTCATGGCCATTCCTTCGGGCTCCACACCCACATCAATCTGCGCGACAACTTGGCGAGTTTGCGTATCGACCACCGTGGTGACAGCATCATCTTCGTTGGCGATGTAAAGCAGCCGGTTATCCGGATGAAGAGCAAATTGCTCTGGGTCTTCTCCCGATGGCAAATCGTACAATAGCTCACCTGTCTCAGCGTCCATCACTTGAACGGCGTCGGAATCAGAAGCGCATATGTAGAGGTATTTAAAATCCGTGGAGAACGCGATGCCTCTAGGGCGCTCGCCAACGTCGTACTCGCGGTTCACTTCGAGGGTGTCGACATCGATGACACTGACCGTGTCGGACTTTTCATTTGAAACCCATATTTCATCCGCCACCGCAGTACCTGCGAGCAATAGCGCAACCACCAAAAACCTCATTGAGCACCTCCTTCAAAATTTGTGCATCGGTTGCCTGGACGGTCAAAACCTAGGCTATCGAGTTCGTTGTGGGCATGTAAAAAGCCCTCGAGCGGGGCCATTGCCACCAGTGCACTGTTGTGTGCTAGAGCAATCGGCTGGCGAAGCTGGCCGTTCCACTGACGGTAAGAGAGCGGCCTACCCTTGAAGCCTGCCACCTCGATACCGTCTAGCAAATAGGCTTTAACTGTGTCGAGTTCGGCAAATTTTGTCCGCACTAGAGCCTCGTCTATGGAGCGTAACGCAACCCACGCTGCGTAATCTATATCTCGCATGTCTCGATCGGCCAAGTCACGAAATCGACTTTGCAGCTGCGCCGCCCCCCATTGCTCCACAGACCTTGCCCAGGCTTGCGAACGCAGGCCATCGCCGCCCATCACTGGCCTAGGCAACCAAGTGTTGTAGCGCACGTAGCGCGCAAAATCGTTGCGTTCATCGGCAATGATCAGGGCCTGATAGTCCCCCAGTTTTTGCGTAAACAGCGGCACTTCGGCACTCGCTTGGCGGCGCATGTCGGCGTCGAATATCCAATTCTGATCTCGTTTTAACTCCAGTCCGAACTTTTTGGCCGAGCGTCTGATCGCCTGCGCGTAGCTCGCGTCCTCAGGTGTACTGCCAATCAGTAAAACGAGGTCTTCCCAGCGCTTTTTAACCGCGAACTGCAACAGTGCGTCAGCGCGCATGGCGTAACTGGGGAGGGTGTGAAAAAGGTTTTTCTGACAGCTAGCACCGCGCAATTCGTCGTTGTAGGCACGCACATTGAAAAAAAGCTTTGGGCTGCCAGACGCTAACAACATCAGCTGCTCCTGAGCCGACATGTCCAGTAACACAAAGTCACCCTCGAACTGGTCCAGAGCCGAGTTGGCGGCGGCAATGTCTCCCTCTTCGAGCAATGCGAAGCTAACCGCGTATTCGTAGCCCAGAAACTTGCCGGTGGTGTTATTGTCAGCGACCGCTAACTCTGCTCCCACCACACCTATGTCCTCAGGCACCGGATCTAGGTTAGACAGTGTAGCTTGTTGTGGCTGTGCTATTTGTAGATAGAGCACCTCGACAGTTCGAGTATTTGCTTGTAAAGGCTTAAAAACGGCCAAGAGACACATGATCAGAAAGGTGATCAATTTTGTCATTAAAATTCTCCTTATGGCACAATATCAACACTTATGAGTGAAAAACTCAATACGACAAAGGTCGCATGGTGACGCGTCAACAGTGTAGATAGACTGCAGCGATTATAAAAACCGATGCGAACCATTTCGAGGATGAACCCATGAAGCTTTCTCAATGCATACTGGCCCTGCCACTGGCACTGGCCGCCGCTCAACTCCACGCTCACGGCAACGTCACCCCGCAAGAGGTAGACACGAGTTCAATGCCCTCTCTGGGAGAAGAATGGCTGGAAGAGAACCCATGGAGAGACCCCTCCAGTGAAACTTGGCAAAAAGCCGTCGATTTAGGTGCATCTGCCTACAACCAAAACTGCGCTCGCTGCCACGGGCTGGAAGTGGTTTCAGGTGGCCTAGCTCCTGACCTGCGCTTGCTGAGTGCCGACTACGACGGCGATGAATGGTACCTGGAGCGCTATCGCAACGGAATGACTCAAAACGGTATCACCAAAATGCCTCCTTTCGGTATTCTGTTGGGCCAAGAGACCGCGTGGGCCATTCGAACCTATGTCGAATCTCGCCCAGAAGACGATGCCTTTAGAAGTGCCCAAAGTCGTCTAGTGGAAATCCGTGCGCAGCTGGAGGCATGGTCTGCAGATGGCGCTGACCTCTCGGGTGTCGGCGAGCAAACCGAGCAACTCAAAGCCGAACTGCTCGCTATAAACGATGCGGCCAAAACGGCCTCAGGTGCGCCCAAAGTCGAGTCCGCTGTTTCACGTGCAGCCATGGCGCTGAACGGCGAGGCAAGCGGCTTTAAAACTGCCGCTGAGCAACTGACTATCGGCATGTCTGCAGCCCACTGATGAAGCGACTACTGTCTTCCTTAACCCTAGTCGTTGCATCGGGTGCAAGCTACGCAAGTTGCGACGACTTGGCTAAGGGGTTTAGGGACGTGGTGCCCAACCAATCCGATTCGCTGAACATTGTCGGTCAAGATTTTGATGCCATCCTAGACCGTGGCTATCTGACTTTCGCCGTCTATGAAGATTTCGCCCCCTTCTCTTGGGAGCAATCGGGCAAAGCCACGGGTATAGATATTGATCTCGCCAAGGTGATAGCAGAAGAAATAGGCGTAGAAGCCCACTTTAATTTTTTTGCAGCCGACGAAAATGTCGACGCCGACTTTCGTAATCAGATCTGGAAAGGCCCGATTGTCAGCGGCTCTGTATCCAATGTCATGATGCATGCGCCCTACAACAAAGATCTGCAATGCCGCAACGAGTTTGTGGTCTTGGGCGGCCAGTATTTCAACGAAAAACTGGCCACTGCTTACCGCAACGATATCTTCGAAGAACCCCCAACCACGCCCTTCTACCGCTTCCACAAAGTAGGCGTTGAAAACCACACTATTTCAGCTTTTTATTTGGAGAACTTTGGCGGTGGCATGCTGTTACCTAACGTTCGACACTACGACACGCGTGAGGCAGCTTACGCAGGACTAGCGGGCGAAGTCGATGCGGTGATGGGCATGAAGTCTACGCTGGAGTACTTGGACCAGTCCGACAACATAGAGGTCGCCACCCCGCCACTGGTCAATTTTGCGCTCAACGAATGGACACTGGGCATCGCGGTTAACTTCCGCTACAGAGAGCTTTACTACACCATCGACGGCATTATTGAAGACATGGTAAAAGATGGCCGCATGGAAGAAATTTTTGCCCGTTATCGCGTCAATTGGCTTGCGCCCGATTACTGAAGGCGCTGAACAAAAAAACCGCGCAGGACAGGCGAGCAGCCTTCTCACTCCAAAGATATCACTTTACTCGCCTAGCTCGCGTCCAGTGCGGCGAGCTCTCGCCACCCGCTCTGCTCAATCAAGCCTTTTCTTATAAATAGGATTGGAAACTGAAAACTACACTGAAGCTTTAGGCGCCAGACTTCGGCTCTTTTTGTTTGCGACAATCAGCGGTGCGCACTTTTTGTTGTCTTGATAGATATCCACGCAATCCAAACAACCGAAGCATTCGCTGTACTGAACCTCACCAGTTTTGACGATAGCTCCGTAGCGGCATTTCACTTGACACAACTGGCAGGGAGAGCCGCATTCAGCGCGGCGATCAATCCAAGGCTTGAGACGCAAAAAGCCGCCGATAGCCATCAAGGCGCCTAGAGGACACAGATACCGGCAATATGCCTTGAACACAAATACCGAGGCCAACAAACACAGCACAGCGTAGAGCACGTAATACCACTCGCGCACAAAAAACACCGAAATAGCTGTTTTGAATGGCTCCACTTCGGCAACTAGATCGACGTGCTGAGGCTGGAAAACGGCTGTCACAAGCAGCCCGAACAACAGCACATATTTTATCCAGCGAAGTCGGGTATCCCAGAGAGCGGGCAGTTGCACTTGCTTGATTTTGAACTGGGTGGCCAGCACTGCAACAAACTCTTGCAGAGCGCCGAATGGGCACAGCCAACCACAAAACAAGGCACGACCCCACCATAAAAAGCTGGCAATAACGACTACCCAGATCAGCAGGGAAAAAGGGTCGTAGAGCAAAAAAGAGAGCGAACGTTGCTGCAGCAGAGTGGAAAATGCAGCCAGCGGTGTCACGATCGAGAGCTGCCCTTGCCCCCACCAACCCACAAACCCTAGCGTAATCAGCAATACGGCTAGTCGGCTTTTGCCCCATGCAGGCCACTTCACCAGACGCCGATTAAATACCAGCAGACCAACGACCAACAACAAAAAACCCGCCAAAAAAATGAGATCGTTCAATCGACCCGCAATTGCACTGGCAAAGGGACTGAGTGGCTCGGGGGCTCGATGAACAATGAAAAACTCGTCGCTCAAATGGTAATTCCAAGACAACGGAATTTGCCCGATTTCAGGCCTGAACATACCCCGCTCACGCAAGGCTATTAAACTGAGTTCCCAGTCTCGGGTCGGGTTAAATCCAAGTCGCCGATCAGCACGCAGTACCATCGTACGCCCTTCAGGCACATCGTCCTTGAGCTCTATCAGCAAATCGGCGTCGCGCAGCGACACGGGGAAACCACCTTGCGTCGCCGTGACTAGAGCGGGTGCTGTATTGCGTATAAAATCTTCAGACACCAAGCCATGATCCGCGGATTCGATCAATAAAATTGTTTCGTCTTGAGGCGCCACATCGCCAAAGCGCTCCCAGTCTTGCAACATGCGTGGGCTCATTACCGCCTTGGCCACGCTGGGCGCACTGACATCCAACACCCATAGATCGACATACAGCTCTTCGTCTGCACGATCATCAAAAGGGTCGTCATCGCGCCAGCGCGTCTGCGAGAACAGCTGCCGAACTTCTCCATGTGTAGCGGTCAGGTGCTGAGCGTAGCCTCGCTCGACAAGTTGCGACCATGTCAGTTCTAAGTCTAAATCCTGGCGGATTTCCACCGTCTCCGCCGGGGCTGACAAACCCTCGAGTTTTTGCCGCGCAACTTCGCGCGCCGCCGCCAGAATGCTCTCATGGGCAACTCTCACAGAAGCTGTTGCTTTGGTGACACCGTCTAGATAGGTCAAAGAGCCCTGTGAAGCGGCCCCATAGCTAGAACCCACACTTAGAGGTGTACTGATTGACAGGCCGCGGTATTGATTGAGGAACTCACGAAATGGCGCTTCTCCGAGACCTGAGACGAATATCGGTTCGTTTTGATTGAGAAGTTTGACGTCGATAAACACGCCGTCTAAATCCAGCAGAACAAACATGTTAATCGCCGCCCCGGAAAAGCCCGGTAAAGCGGAAATCGCTTCCGTCTCGATGACGTAGCCCTCTTGCAAACCGCTGCCATTTAGCAGCTCCCAGACACCCTCGATGGATGTTTGCGGGCCCAAGCTGTAAGGCGCGATGACCTCATCGCGCACGCGCTGTTCGTCAACTCTGTCGGCCACGGCCGTGTTGCTGCAGAACACCCAAAAAAAGGATAAAAACAAGAAGCCGATTTTGATCAATGACATCTACTTACCCTTTCAATTATTCAGTTTAAAATCAATGCGACTAAAGTAGTACAAAGAAAGATGGAAAAGCCATTAAATCAGGAGTTATCCTCAACTTAAAGACGCTTATTTAGTCGATAGTGTAGACACGCAGCGCGGACACACATTTGACAAGCACGGAGCAGAGAGTCACTGTAAGCAACGACTGAAGAAACCGTCACCGCGCCAGCGGATGGTGAACAGTTGCCCTGACACCCATGGCGAGTCGCCACGGTTGCAGCTCAAGAGGTCGCCGGACAACACTGATGCGCATCATTTTGCGAAGCAGCTGAAAATCAAGCGGAGGACAGGCATGTTAAAACCCACACGCACAGCGCTGTTGTTGTCTGTTGTAGCCTGCACTGGCGCGCTGGCAGAGCAAGCCCCTCCATCGACGGAGATCACCATCGGACGCATGGTGATCAGCGAGAGCGCCACCCTGAACCCCATGGAGTTCAAACTGGTTGCCATGCCCTATCAAAAGCCATCTACCTACGTCTGCTACACCGGGTATATCTTTAGCAAAGGGGCCGGACACGAAGACGCGTTGAAGATACATAAAAAGTGCGCACAGGCCGGCTACCAACGCTCGATGCTGTGGTTGTCGTATATCTACCAAAATGGCTATCACACGGCGGAAAACCCTCGCTTAAGCGCCTACTGGGATATGCGTGCTGCAGAAGCTGGCAACGAGGTTGGCATGTTTAACTACGGCCTTGACCTGCTGCGAGGCTACGGCGTTGGACACTATGTGGTGACAGGACAATATTGGATCAACAAAGCGGCCAACAACGGACACAAGCACGCGCAAGAGCTGCGCGAGGCCGACTACGACCTCAGCATTGTCACACCAGATGCCGATGAAGCCCGGTGGGCGGCGTTCAAATGAAGTTATGCCGACCAACGCTCCCTTTAACCCACCTTACCTTGAGCCAATTGTAAAGTTGTGCTTCGAATGAGCTAGCCGCAAAAAATGCCACTTACGCTTGCACACAGAGAGCACGTCGAACTCATCGCGACCCAAGAGGTCGCGGGCGATGATACGCACCCGCTTATTGCCGGATCATGGCGCCGATGCTTGACCCAGCACCAGCTCAACCCCGACTTCCCGCCGACGACCCAAGTGCTGGAGTCGCACCACCTCAAAGAACACACACAGCGTCACGACTATTTAATTGGCGTAGCGCAACAGGAACTGGTCGACCTCTACAACCAAATGCAAGGCTCCGGGTATTCGATCTTCTTGACCGACGCCGAGGGCATCATTTTGCAACAGGTGTGCGACCCCAACTACGTGCAAAATATGCGCAAGGCGGGCTTGCGCGTGGGTGCCAACTGGAGCGAACAAGCCAATGGCACCAACGGTGTGGGCACCTGTATTGTTGAACAACGGCCGCTGACTGTGCATCTAGAAGACCACTTCCACACCAAGCACACGCAGCTGAGCTGCTCGGCGGCACCCATACGTGACCCCTCGGGTGAGTTACTAGCCGTCCTCGATAGTTCGGCCGCGCGCAATGCCAACCCACGCCATGATCAACAAACGCTCGGCTTAGTTCGTAACACCGCGTCATTTATTGAGGGCTTGTACTTCCTGCGCCTGCACCGCTCAGACATCATAATTCATCTCGGCAACAGCCCCGACATCGTGCCTCAACCGCGCAACCCGATGATTGCGGTTACCGCCAACGGCCGCATCAGCGGTGCCAACGAGCGCGCTCTAATGGTGCTCGGTGTGCAAAACCGACAAGCGCTGTTTGGCCGCGAAATTCAACACGTTTTTGACCTGCGCGACAACCCGATCAACTCCGCCAACGCCGGAGAGATCAACCATATTCGCTCACTCGATCACGGCAAATACGTATACGCTATCTGGCAGGCAGCAAGCCCAAAGATTACTCCAACCGCAACACCTGCCAGCACCATGTGTTCAGCCAAGTCCTCTGCTACCGTTACCAAAAAAACAACCGGCGAGCGCGGTCACGACGCGCTCAACGGTGAAATAGAAATAGCCGTAGAGCTACTAGGCCAAAATATCGCCGTTTTGCTACAGGGGGAGACGGGCACCGGCAAAGATCACATCGCACGCGCACTACACCATGCCAGCCGCTACCAAAGTGGCCCCTTTGTCGCGATTGACTGCTGTTCGGCGTCGGTTGAAACGCTGCGGTGCATCAGTCAGATCACTGGTGAGCACGGCGACACAGTGTGCCCCTACGGCGGCACCTTATTTTTGAACAACGTCAACCTGATGAGTGCGAGCTTGCAAGCACAGTTAGTCGAGCAAATGCACCAGCACGAGCAAGGAGACGATCTGAGCGTTAACGGCTTTAATATTATTAGCGCTTGCCGCTCCGATCTGTGCAAACAAGTGGGTGCTGAATTGTTTCGCGAGGACTTATTCTATCGCTTGGCGCAGTACCAACTAGACATACCGCCGCTGCGCGAGCGAGCACAACGCGAGGCTCTAATTAGGCACCTACTGGACGTGGAAAACGCACGTCAGGGCAAACAGCTTGCGTTGCAAAGCACCCTGCGTACCGCGGTGACCCTCTGCCGCGAGGAACAAATCAGCGACGCGCATCTGCCCGCCATCGTGCGAAAACCTCCGCCGTCTTGCAACGAAGCAAACACAGCTCGGGTGGGCTGCGACAATGGCCAGTGGACGGGTATTGAGGCCGCCGAATATGACGTGCTGGTGCGCGAGCTACGCCAGAGTCGATGGAATATCTCGGCCACTGCCAAGAAGCTCAATATGAGCCGCAACACCATCTACCGAAAGATGGAAAAGTACGGCATAACACCCGATATGGACAATCTAAGCTGAGCGGCTGGCAAGGCACAACCTGGGCAACGACCAGACAAAAGAGTGGACTCTGCAGTGACGCCCAGTTGTCCTTGGCAGACGCTGTCGCGACGATTTCGGTACTCGATCTGCCGGCCCATCGGGCAGTTTGAGTGATACACGAAAACCAGGTAGCAATGCCACAGCAACATGCTCCATTGTTGAACACTTTGGCACAACAGATCAGTCGCTTTTGGTCAAAACGCGCGATTTTTTGAGATTTTTTAGCTCAATAGAACCGGAAATATTGTTGCCCATCATGTGATTTGCTACCGTCTATAAGCAACGGCGACGCCGTGGACGACTGAGGAGACACGTCAATGCAAAAGTCTTTAACAATTGACCCAGAAAAATGTACTGGGTGCCTGCAGTGCGAAATGGCCTGCAGCTACGAAGCAGAGGGACTATTCAATCCTTCCAAATCCCGAATCAAAGTTTTCAATTTCCACGACGAGGGTCGATTTGTACCTTACACCTGCACCCAGTGTGACGAGGCATGGTGTCTACACGCCTGCCCGGTGGATGCCATCACGCTAGACGCTTCAACGGGTGCAAAAGTGGTCAACGCAGATACCTGCGTCGGCTGTAAAGTCTGCACCATTGCCTGCCCCTTTGGCACCGTCAACTATAACTCCGACACAGGCAAAGTCGCCAAGTGCGATCTCTGCAGCGGTGACCCCGCCTGCGCCAAGGCCTGCCCCACAAGCGCCATCACTTTCGTCGACGCCGATGCCACTGGCTATGAGCGCATGAAAGAATGGGCAGCCAAAACTGACGCCGGCATGAACGCCAGCGCCTAATCTGACGAGGAGAATCACATGGCTTGGACTAGAAAATTTCTTCGCGTCAACTTGACCGAAGGCACCATCAAGGTCGAAGACCTGAACATGGAATGGGCGAGCGAGTACCTCGGCCAACGCGGGCTGGCTACGCGCTACTTGGTCGACGAGATCGACCCCAATTGCGACGCCCTTGGCCCCGACAACAAAATGATCATGACCACAGGGCCGCTGACCGGCACCATGGCATCTACCGGCGGTCGCTACTCAGTGGTCTGCAAGAGCCCGCTGACAGGCACGGTGGCTTGCTCTAACTCAGGTGGTTTGTTCGGTGCCGAGCTCAAATCAGCCGGCTGGGACATGATCATCTTCGAAGGCAAATCCGCCTCCCCTGTCTACCTCAGCATCTCCAACGAAAACGTCGAGTTGCGCTCGGCTGCTAACCTTTGGGGCAAATCCGTCTGGGAAGCCGACGAGCTGCTGCACAAAGAACATCAAGACCCCCAGCTCAAAGTTGCCGCCATCGGCCGCTCTGCAGAGCAAGGTTGCCTCTACGCCGCTATCGTCAACGATTTACACCGCGCGGCGGGTCGCTCGGGCGTAGGCACTGTCATGGCTTCCAAAAACCTGAAAGCGGTTGTCGTGCGCGGCACACGTGGGGTTGGTGGCATCAAGGACATGCCACGCTTCTTCGAAGCCACCAATGCGGGCAAAGCGGTTCTGGCCGAAAATCCGGTCACCGGTACAGGCTTGCCTGCACTGGGCACACAAGTTTTGATGAACGTCATCAACGAAGTCGGCGCGATGCCTACTCGCAACATGCGCGAGACGCAGTTTGAAGGGGCTCACAAGATATCCGGCGAGGCCATGCTCGAGCCGCGCAAAAGCGACGGCAAACCCAACCTGACGCGCAACGGCGGTTGTTTTGGTTGCACCATCGCCTGCGGTCGCATCTCCACCATCGACCGCACTCACTTTTCAGTCGAAGAAAAACCCCAGTATTGGGGTGCTTCGGGCGGTCTAGAGTATGAGGCGGCCTGGGCACTGGGCTCAGATACAGGTGTGGATGATCTCGACGCC
>JBMYWE010000027.1:0-5890 GCA_049607125.1 Granulosicoccaceae bacterium
GCTGGTCTCGACCTGTGCTTGAGGGCGGTTGGTTCTATTCTCTGACCCTAGTGTGTCTTGGTCAGAAAAAACCGGATCGTGTGATCCGGTTTGTTGTGTGCTCGATGCGGTCTAACCGTGGTGTTGCCGCTTGTAGTTACTGGAGCGAGATCGCACTCTCACTTCTGGGCGGCGGCTGTTGAAATGCGGTTTATTTACTCTGGGCTCCTCTGACCACGCGGTTTCTGTTGCAGCTGGCATGCCCATTGGAGGGCCGATCAGATTGCTCAGAGGAGAGCAGATATTGATGCCGCCTTCCTCGCTACGAAGGCTAGCTTCTACATAGTTAAACAATGGATCTTCACCAAATAGCGCGGCTAGGTGCGTGCGCACTTTTTTGGCAGAAATCTTCTTAGCTCGCTCGCAGGCGGCAGCAAAGCCGTTTTCATCACTGATACGTTTGTGCAGCGCCAAAGTGCCCAGCTGGTCTTGTGCTTGATTTATCCCGCCCTTGAAATGCGACGAGCGCAATAACATCAGTCGTGGCATCAAAGTCTGTGCGATTGCCTGTTGTAAGACGCGATCCTCGAAGGCAGGAATCGCAATCTCAAGGCCGCTGCGGTTGGGCTCAAAGAGTGTGGCGGGCGCCAATTCAGCCGAGCCGTTGAGCAGCTTCTCAAAGTGACTGCGCAGTTGCCTCACCGGATCGTTCAAGCTCTCGGCGTCGGGCGCGGCGTTTCTCAGTTCGCCGAGCTTGCTCAGCTCGTCTTGCTCGAACAGGCAGTGGTAGTAAGACGAGAGCAGATTTTGTTCGCCAATAATCTGATCGAGTGGCCCATGGGTCAGGCAGTTTTGTAGCCACGTGTTCGGGTTGTTGTCGCGGTTGCCAAGGACAAACCTGCCCCAGCCCTGGGAGGTGCGTTGACCAATGCCTGTAAATTGACCAAGAACCAGCAATTTCCACCAATCCATGGGCAGTCCTTCCGGTGCGGTGAGCGTCATGGTGCCGCAAAGCCCACCCATTCCTCGATCATGGGCACTGGGGTCACTGTAAATACTCTCAAGCCAGAACAAGTCGTGCTTTTGTGTCTCCAGTGCTGGCGGTGCGGTGCGTGGTGGTAATGAGGTGGCGCCGCGGCGACGGAGTAGGTCGGCAAAGCTATCGCGTATGCGGTTGATCAATAGGTCACTGCTTAGGTCTTTTGAGTCGTGGCAATAGCGCGCTTCTCCACGCGAATTGATGCGCTCCAACTTGTCTTTGAGCAGCCGCACTGGTGAAGCAAAAGACACCTGCACCTCGTTGGGGCTCTGTGCCTGCCAGGTTTTGGCTGTCGCTAGAAGGTCGTCGGCTGTGAAAACGCTCAGATCCTCTAGGGTGCTGATCGCTTGATCGGTGATGCCATCGCGTAGTTCAAGTAGTCGCAAGTTGTCACGAAAGCAGATGCGACGCTCGCGCCTCAACGCCGAATCGGGCAGATCTTTAAGGCAAGCGATCAGCTCACTGAATAGACCTTCACTTCCGTGTAGGCCGAAAAGGCGGAACACATAGCGATCACCTGGGCCGAAATCAGTGCGACCCGACTCGTGACTTTCAATGCGAATCAGCGTATCGAAGTCATCGGGTTCGCGCAGCAGATGTCGCACAAAGGCAGACAAGCTCGCTTGATGAAAAAACTTGGGGTGTGAGGCCCCTGTAAATTGCAGCACGACGGTGAGGCAGCGCGCGGGCAAGAGTTGCTCTATGGGGAGGGAAGTTGCTTCCTGGGTGTCACTAAATTCCATTTCAATGTCCTTGAGGCGCCATTGTAACCACATAGTACTTGAGGTTCACTTTCCAATCCTTGGAAGGTTCAAGCATTTCCCTGACTATGTAGCACTTGGAGCGCGTGGCTAAAAAAGCAAATCAACTGCATCTATTGCTAAAGCATATTGTATGCGCAATTCAGAATATAGTTGAGCGGTCATCCAACTATTTTTGGGTTATTGAATGATAGCTCAAATAGTGGAGATAGGTGAGCACATTTTGGTCCTCAATGGAACTGCTAATGGCTTTATATTGTCTGTGGGTTCGATTTTTCTGTGCGAACTGGGCACAAGCGGATGCCTAATGCGGCAAGTTTGCGCGAATCGGCGGGATGTTCCATCGGCGGGCAGATCACTTCACCGCCAGCGCAGTGGATTAGGCTGACCAATCTCTGCAGGTTTTTGGCGCTGAACGACTGGTTGTTAAAGGAGTTGATAACGGCGGGATGAAGCTGAACAAAGTCTGGCTTAAGTGATTTGAGCAGGGCAAGGTCATCACTGCCTTTGAAGGCATCGCAGAGGCCAAAAGTACAACCCAAGGCTTGTACTGCCTCAATAAACTTGGCGCAGTCTGCTTGACGTTCTCGGCAGTCGTCGATGTGCAGGGATAGACAGAGGCTTATTCTCGAATTGGCAATCTGTCCGAGCAGTTGACGTAGCCACCCGAGCAGCGCGCCGTCGGACAAGGTGCGCGCACTGATCGGTACATGCAACTGGGTATTCTCAAACGATAGTCGTTGTGCCTCACGCGCCGCGCTGAATAACAGCCATCGGTCGAGGCTTTGCGCTGTGCCTGCTTCTGCCCCCAGACGCACGAGTTTGAGATCACAGGGTAGCTTGAGCTTGGCATCGCGCGGTTTGAGCTGAACCAACACGTGTTGCTTGCTTAGCTCGGCCGAGTTCTCAAGGGACAGAAAACTCAGCTTCAATGCATTTTGACGCATTGCTTTGTCCAGCACGGCGCGAGTTTGTGCTTGTTTTTGAGTTTGCTCTTGCTTGTTGGGCAGTTTGAGGGGTTCGGCTGGTCTGCTAGGCGGTGGCAGCTGGGCCAGCGAACGTACAGTCAGTAGCAGGCCTCTCTCGCCGTCGCCCACATAGGGAGAGAGTGTCAAAGTGGTATCGAGCACCAAATCATCCGCGCGTTTTAACGACAGTCGCGCTTGCCGAGTGCTACTCTCCGAGCGGGCGTAGCCGCGCAACAGAGCCTTGGCCTTGTCGCGGTCGGTGTCGTCGATCAGGTCTAAAAACGGCGTGGCCACGGCTTGTTCGTGGGACTCTAGTCCAAGCAGCTTCAAGTAGCTGCGGTTGGTGCTGGCGTGGGCGCCATCGATGATAATGGCGTGAGGCTCGCGAGCGTCTTGCATCACTTGTTCGGCGCGTCGCTCGCTGTCGAGAAGTGCGTTGCGCAGCAGCGAAGTGTGTCGCTGAGACGCCAACCGATCGCCCTCGCGTTTGGCTACCTCCCGCAGGTGAAGCAAGTCGTCTACATCTACCCAATCGGCAAAGCCATGTGCTAGCACCGAGCCGAGCGTGCACTCGCATTTGGGTTGGCCGAGTGCGAGTATTGGGCAGTCTTGGGTCAGATCACGCAGCAGTTGAATGCCGACGTCCTTGAGAGTTTCGCGGTGTTCGAGCGAGATTAGGCAGAGGTCGTACTGGGCGCAGGGCGAGGGGATTTCACCTGCGCTATCAAAGCGGTCCATGTGCACGGCCGTGCCGTTCAGTCGCAGGCTCGCCGCCACTTGCTCGGCGCGGGCGCTGTCCGAGTCGATGATCAACAAAAGCAGGCGAGTGGCGGTTTTCAAGAGGACTCTAGGCGGCCGTAAGTACGATCGCTCTATTATCGTTTAAACCGAGCCCTGCGCAAAGACTTATCAGCACATCGTCAGTCATCTCCGCCAAGACAGGGCTTGCGGGCGTGCGTTGGCACCTCGTTCAAATGTATAATGTACGGCTTGATCAACAAATTTGAGAAGGAAGTTCGGCGATGGCCAACTACAGCACCAATGAGTTCAAAGGCGGCTTAAAAATCATGCTCGACGGGCAACCGCATTCCATCGTCGAAAACGAGTTGGTCAAGCCGGGTAAAGGCCAGGCTTTCAATCGTGTGAAAGTGCGCAACCTCAAAACCGGTCGCACTATTGAAAAAACCTTCAAATCGGGCGAGAGCGTCGAGGCTGCCGACGTAATGGAAATCGACCTGCAATACCTCTATACCGACGGCGAATTCTGGCACTTTATGGACACTTCCAGCTTCGAGCAAATGGGCGCCGATGTTGCCGCTGTGGGTGATGCCAAGCTGTGGCTCAAAGAGGAAGACACCTGTCAGGTCACCCTGTGGAACGGCGAACCCATCTCCGTGACGCCACCCAATTTCGTCGAGCTCAAGGTGGTCGAGACCGACCCCGGCATGCGTGGTGACACGGCACAAGGGGGCAATAAGCCGGCCCATCTTGAGACGGGCGCTGTGGTCAAGGTGCCTCTCTTCATAGAAGAGGGTGAAGTGCTGCGGTGTGACACCCGTTCGGGTGAATACGTCTCGCGCGTCAAATAATGACAGGCGACTGGCGACCCACCGCTTCGGCCGAGGCGCGAACAGCTCGGGGCGCCATGATGTCGCGCTTGCGAGAGTACTTCTACAACGCCGGTGTATTGGAGGTTGATACGCCGACCTTCTCATCCGCCACTAGTCCCGACCCGCATGTGCCGAGTTTTGAGGCCAACAATGCGGGCCAATTCGGCTATTTGCACACGTCCCCCGAGTACCCGATGAAACGCCTGCTGGCGGCGGGCAGTGGCGATATTTATCAGATTGCCAAAGTCTTCCGGGCGGGTGAGCGCGGTGCCTACCACAACCCCGAGTTCACCTTGCTTGAGTGGTATCGGGTCGGATTCGAGCTGAGCGCTCTGATGCAAGATGTGCATCGGGTAGTCGCCGCTGCGTTGAATCAACCGGTGCAGGCTATTCAGCTCTCTTTCCGTCAGGCCAGCATTGATCTCGGTGGCTTTGATCCCTGGACCGACAGCTCGGCGCATCTGCGCGATTGTCTGGTCAGCGCTGGCCATTCGGTGCCCGAGTCACTGGGTCTGGAAGAAACCGACGGCTGGATAGATTTGGCCTTTTCGCAATTGGTGGCTTCGCAATTCCCGCGCGATCGTCTGACTTTCGTTGAAGGCTACCCGCCAAGCCAGGCCGCGCTGGCACGCGTCGAGCACGTGGGTGAAGTGGCGGTGGCGTCTCGCTTCGAAGCTTATTGGAGTGGTTTGGAATTGGCCAACGGCTTTCACGAGCTGGTCGACCCCGTCGAGCAGCGAGCCCGCTTTGAGGCTGAGCGGGCGGCGGCAAAATTGAGCGATCTTCCGCAACGACCTGTCGACGAACGGTTTCTAGAAGCACTGCAGACGGGTCTGCCCGATTGTTCTGGTGTGGCGATTGGCGTGGACCGACTGCTGATGGTGTTGTTGCAAGTGGACAACATCAGCGAGGTGCTCAATTTTCCGGTCGACCGTGCGTGAGCAAGAGCCCGGATCTACAAGTTGTGCAGCGCGTCTCAGATGTAGGACGTGCAGTTTTTGAGCGGGTATTTGCTCCGTTTGGACTCACCTTACGCTGGCATACGGCTGGCGCCGCTATTCCAGGCACCTATTGGGGTGAGCCCGAGGCGGGCTTAATCGCCGACGTTTTGCACGCCCGCGACGACACCCCTGTGCAGTCCGTTTTGCACGAGGGTTGCCACTGGGTGTGCATGACTCCAAAACGTCGGCAAAAACTGCACACCAACGTCGGCGGCAGCCTTCTTGAAGAGTGTGGTGTTTGCTATCTGCAAATCCTACTCGCGCGCGATATCAGAGGAGTAGGCGAAGAGCGATTGCTCGCCGATATGGATGCTTGGGGCTATAGCTTCAGAACCGGCTCCGCGGCCAGTTGGTTTAAAGAGGACGCGGAAGATGCCCGCGCCTGGCTGCTTGACCGGGGCCTGCTTTGTGCTAGCAGTGGCCGAGTGCTTGTCCCATCCTAACGGGGTCGCCCGCTTTCAATGATGCATCCCATGTGGCGCCCGGCGGCAACAGTAAAATAACCGTGGAGCCCATATTGAAGCGGCCCATC